>CAILIB010000034.1 GCA_903834195.1 uncultured Candidatus Berkelbacteria bacterium
GCTAGCTCCTCCGGGCAATCTCGGTTTGAGTGGTGTCTTTGGAACAGCCGCTGTCACGGCTGCTATCAATGCGTTGAGTGCTGAAAATAAAGCCAAGGTGCTTTCACGGCCAACGATTTTAACACTCGATAATTTTGGAGCGATGATCAACAACCAAGAAACATTTTATGTCAACTCGGTTGGGCAATATGTGAGCAATTTGTACAACGTCAGCGTCGGATTAAGTCTCCAAGTGGTTCCACACGTCACCTTTCATCATGGAGAAACACGCATTTACCTTCAGGTACAAATTCAAGATGGAAAATCGACACCGCAATCAGCCGGAGCGTTACCAACCGTTGATGAGTCGTTACTCACAACACAGTCGGTGGTGCGCGAAGATCAGAGCTTGCTCATCGGTGGACTCTACAAAAAAGTGAATCGCAAAGATGCCGGTGGTTATCCCTGGCTTTCTAAAATTCCCGTGGTTAGCTTCCTCTTCGGCGTGAAATCAAGTGCTAAGGAAGTTGTGGAGCGTATTTTCGTCATCACACCTCGTATCGTAGAAGTGAATTCCAAAAACTTGGGAGACTACAGCGAATATTTTAAACCTTCTCCTACGGTCGAAAATGCGATTGAAACAGAAAAAACGAGCGATGCTTTGCCTTCTTTTACGCCTCTTCCAACCAACACTAATTCTCCTGTGACACTTGTGAGCAGTGAAGCCACACAAACTAATGCTTCCAAAAATCTTTCTAAGAAAAAACAAAAGGTAACGATTTCTTCCTCGGCGCCTAAACAAGAGCAGAAAAGTAATCCTTCCAATAAAAACACTGCCTTACCAGCCTCACTCTCACTGGATGAGTGAGTAACTACCAACGTTATTGTGGACCTTGGTAGTTAGCTCTTCTTCAGGAGTTATTGATTATTTTGATCTGCTGCTTGTTCGATTTTTTTTTGTTGTTCATTAAAATATTTTAAGTCATCAAGAACGGTTGATTCCGTATTCAAAGAAATATAGGCAACATTGATCAAAATACGCTGCCAGGTCCACCCTTCTGCAGTCTCTGCGATGGTAAGTGAGAATGGGAAGAAAGGAGCTATTAACTCTAACAAGTATCCTGTTGTATACTCTACAGCCGCTCCAAGTATAATTTCTGTTCCAGTTAGCGACGCAGCAGTAGCAATAACTAAATAGCTTATATTCCAAAAGTCAGCTTTTTTGATATTGAGTGTATGGGCTGCTGCGTTGACCGCAGAAGCATTCACTATTGTCAGTATGAAATTAGTAATATTTCTCTGCAGCGTGAAGGGCTCTATAAGTCTCCAATCGTAGATAGCGCCAATTCTATAGGCATTCATCGCCAATTCTAGTCCATAAAATTCAACTTGGGTTTTCAATATGTTCCAGTACAATTCTCTTAAGAGTTTATCTTGTTCTGGAGGGATATTATCCAATGTTCTCTGCGGTATCGGATTACCCTTAGCAACAGTAGGCATAGATGCCAGAGCACAGACTCTCAGCCCAATTTTTGGATCGCCTGATGGATTGAAACATTGAGTCATTAGGCTATTTTGTTTAAGTTGAGAACTTTTCAGCTGATCACTGGTTTCATCATAGGATCCACCTGGTGCAACAAAAAAAAGTTGTCTTTTTAGAACCACAGCACTCAATAAATCTTGAACTAAGACGAAGTCACTAGTCCATTGTCTAACGTTACCACCCATGTCGTACGTCCCGTAAACTCCAGGGGAATTTTGGAATGTGCCTACAGGTGTGATTAATGGTTGATTCGTTATTTCCTGCACATAGTAGAATTTTAAATGCGCCCAGCCAGATCCTATCTCTGCATAATTAGCTCCTGTTTTAGGTGCATCTTTATTCCAGAGTTCAAAACCAGGAGTTTGACGCGGCAATTGATCTCCTTGTGTAGGGTAACTCCA
>CAILIB010000035.1 GCA_903834195.1 uncultured Candidatus Berkelbacteria bacterium
AGCCGAGGTAGTGAGGCGCAAAAAATGTTTGCCAATGGTTCTGGTCTTGGAATGTTTGTTGCATACCAAATTCTCAAAATGCACGGTGGGGAGGTTCAGGTTGAATCAGAACGAGGTAAAGGAAGTACCTTTACACTTCGAGTCCCGATGTACTTAGAGGAGCCAAAGGCAGATCAAATAGTGGTAGAGGGCGCTGCTGAAATTGCTGCTGCTGAAGATGCACATGCTCAAATTGGTGCAACCACAGCCAAAGGAGGAGAGAGTGCCTGAGGAAGTAAAGAGTACTGAGCAGCCTCAACCTACAACTCCGGTTCAAACAAGTACAGATGCCGAAGCGGCATTACTTTTTCAGCGCGAAGGAGAAGAGCCGGAGCTAGATCCGTTAATGCAGGCCATTCAAGATGAGATGGGGCAAAGCCTCTCTCCGAGTAGTGGCGGTATTGGAGTAGTCCAGGATGAAATTGCATTAACTCCATTCGAGCAGAATGAGGTGTTTCGTGCGGTGAATCTTACCAAGGCTTATGGTGAAGGTGCAGCGTATAACGAAGTAATCAAAGGGGTGAGTTTCATTGTGCGGGAAGGGGAGTACGTCATTATTTATGGGCCATCAGGTTCTGGTAAGTCGACATTGCTTCATTTGCTCGCTGGATTGGAAGTTCCTACTCGTGGAGAAATTCGGATCAGAAATCAAGCTTTCTCAGCCTTGTCAGAAGATGATATCGCATTGTACCACCGAGAAGGTGTTGGGTTAGTATTTCAGAGTTTTAACCTGCTCGATTCGCTTACAGTTTGGGAAAATGTTGCATTTCCACTCATGTTAGCGGGTGCGCCGTTGGAGTGGCGTCAGCATGAGGCTCTGAAAGCCTTAGATCAATTTGGACTTGTCGACTTTGCTAATCATTATCCAAATCAACTATCCGGTGGTCAACAACAGCGCGTGAGCTTAGGAAGGGCTCTGGTACACGATCCTGAGCTTTTATTGATCGATGAGCCGACAGGAAATCTTGATTCTAGATCAGCTGATTTAGTAGTACAAGAGATCTCCCGCTTACATAAACAGGAAGGAAGAACTATAATTCTAGTAACCCACAGTCCGGTATTCTTACCGTATGCGACTAGGGTTTTCTACATACGTGACGGGACCCTCTTAACGAGTAATGAGCAGAATCGCATCGATCCGGTTTAGTGATCTGCTGCCCCTAGCCTGGAGCTCGCTTCGCCGCAACAGACTTCGTTCCTTTTTGACCATCGGTGCTATCGCCGTTGGTATTGCTGTTATGGTCTACCTTGTTTCTCTTGGATATGGGCTAGAGGAGTTAACATTGGGAAATGTCCAAAAGTCACCATCTCTCTTAACGATTACCGTTGAAACCCCAAATCAAGCTCTCCTACCGCTTGATGGCACTGCCGTGCAAAAGATTAAAAAGATTGATGGTGTTGATCTTGTGATGCCGCGTATGACAGTTAAAGGTGAAATGGCACTCGACAAGCAGCATTACCCGACAACGTTGGTAGGAGTAGATGCTGAATATCTTCAGGTGAGCGATAATACAAAGTTGACCGTCGGGCGTTACTATCGAGATGAGGATGTACAAACTGTAGTGGTAAGTACAGGCTTTTTAAAAGCGTTTGGCTTGGATCTAAGTAAGACCCCTCTCGTGCTCTTCACGATGCAGATTAACCAAGATGGGCCAATTGGGTTACAGACGCTCAAGGATATTTCAGTCAGTGGTGTAGTTGCACAGGACACTCCGGTTGCCTATATTCCACGCTTATATCTTGAGTCTCTGATTGGAAAAGATGCGTTACCACAGTACGAGCAAGTAAAAGTGTCGGTTAAAGTAATCGATTCAATTCAAACGGCGCGTGATGGGTTAATTGCACAAGGTTTTAAAGCCAGTGCGGCGGTTGATAATGTGCAGAGTATCAACCAAATCTTCGTATGGATTCGGGCAGTGTTGGGTACATTAGGATTGATTGCGATATTTGTGGCTACCATAGGTATGTTTAATACATTAACTATTAGTTTGCTGGAGAGAACGCGAGAAATTGGTATTATGAAGGCGCTCGGAGTACGTAATCGAGATATTAGCCGTCTCTTTATCCTTGAAGCCGCACTTATGGGTGTGATGGGAGGATTAGCTGGGTTAACCGTTGCGTTCTTTTTCCAAGAAGTTACGCTCTTTATACTTTCGTTACTCGCCGAAATTAGTAACGCGACAGCCCCTCAGATTTTTAACAATCACTTACTGATTGTTGGAGGTGCGATGATTCTCGCAATTTTCATTGCTGTTATCACAGGTGTATATCCAGCAATGCGCGCTACTCGCCTTAATCCAATTGATGCAATTCGACGTGAATAAGGTACTACCGTTATTTTTAGCCATTGGAGTTTTATTGTTTTCGGTACAAGGCACATTTGCTGCACCGACTAATTTTGCGTCTCCAAATTACGGTGTTGAATCCGTCATTTTTGGGGGAACTGGTTCATTACATAGTTCTGATGCAAGTATTCCGCCCGTAATCTTAACAGGGCCAACTGTAAGTGATATTACACAAACATCAGCAACGGTAACCTGGACAACTGATAAGCAGACGAACGCCCTAGTGTATGTTGGCACCACATCTGGAGATTATGCAGTTCAAACTGGTGACGTGGTAAATACTACGCTTACAACGCACGTGGTTAAGCTGACCTTCCTGAAAAAAGGAGTGTTGTACTACATAAAAGTCCGATCAGCTGATATTGCAGGAAATGCTGTTGAATCAGTTGAAAGTACGTTTCAAACAGATCCAGGGGATATTATACCGCCTGATATTACGGTTGGACCGATTATTATTCAGAACTCGGCAAGCTCTGTTACGGTAACGTGGGAAACAAATGAGTTAGCGAACTCCATTGTTGAGTATGGTGTTAAGGCTGTCGATGAGAATACTGTTGGGCACCCGGATGATCTGACAACTTCCCATACAGTTTCAGTTACTGTACAGACCTCACAAAATTATTTAATTCGAGTATCAACCCGTGATGCTTCGGGAAATACGACGAAAAGTCCGACGCAAACACTTACAACCCTTTCTTCACCATCAATTACCGATGCACACATTAATGATGTAACGTTGAATTCGGCGCTTGTAGAGTGGAAAACATCAGTAGCAAGTTCAACGCGGGTAAGTTACGGAACGACAAGTGGTGTATATGATCAAAAGTCTGAAGATTTAACGCCAACACAGAACCACTTAGTGCAGCTCTCATCACTCCTAAATGGAACTACATACTATTTGCGTATTTCAGGTGAAGATGGGGCGGGAAATAGAATTACTTCAGACGAATACGTGTTTAAAACTGTTATTTTACCGACTATAAGTGATTTTGTGGTAAGTCAAATCACAGCATATGACGTGCATTTAACCTGGAAATCTTCGAGTAATATTAATACCTTCGTGCGGTATGAAATTACGAAAACTGATGACCCAACGCGGCAGGGGTTGAAAAAGGCAACTGGTGACGATAAGTTAATCACAGATCACCTTGTTGATTTAACAGATTTAGATAGTAGTACGCAGTAC
>CAILIB010000036.1 GCA_903834195.1 uncultured Candidatus Berkelbacteria bacterium
AGGTGATCCTGATACTCAATCAGCTTTAGTTTCTCAAGCGTACCCATTTCCCGACTCACCGTTTCTCGGGAACAATTGGTGGAAGAGGCAATGTCATGGTGCTTTACTGGGGCTTTAATAATGACGCCAGCACCATAGGGTTCACCATGTCGTTCGGCCAGGGCAATGAGTTGGTACACAATCCGTGAGTAGCCGTGGGTATATTCGAGACCGTCAATGCGGTCGGCGTTGTCATTGGCCATATCGATGGCATGCGCAAGTACAGCTTTGGTATCTTTCGGATCAGTGTTTGTGAAGGTAAGAAAATCCTCGCGACTAATCCGATACACAAGCACATCATCCATTGACTCATAGAAAACCTGGCGTAATTTTCCCGTAATTGCCCACACAATCGGAAAGATGGTATTTGGTCCGTAAATGATGTGCATATTCTCCTCACCTGCATCGGTGATGGAGTAGACTTTGACGTATCCTTCTTTGACACAGAAAACTCCAGGAGGAGTTTCATCTGTGCGAAGGATGATTTCTCCTTTATGGTAGCTCTGAAGTGTGCCTCGCGTTACAAGTTTGGCAATCTTCTCGGTGAGGTAAGGTTCTCTGGAAATGATACGGTCCCGCCTCGTGATGGTTATCACGGTTATATCGTGGTGAATTGCCATACTATAGCAGATTATCACTTATATTACGTAACTTTTGCTATGCCTCATGAAGATATTTCAATAATAGGAGTGGCGAAACCGATTCGGCGAACGGTTACCCTCTTAGTTGTAAAAATTGTAACACTCCTTTTTTTGGTAAATATTCTCTTCGCAGCCTTGCTTGTGGTAAGTGTTACAGGATTTTTATCTGCCGAATGGGTTTCTTCTTACGCTGCCTTTCTTTTGATTATATTTGCTGCGCAATGTATTTTTCTTGCCTTTTTTGTGGCTCGACTTGTCATTGATTGGATGAGTACGGTGTATTACATTGCTGGTGGTCACTTGATCCGGCAACGGGGAACATTAGATACAACTGAAACAATATTTCAGCTTACAGATATTGATTCAGTAGAGCTAAAGCAGTCTTGGATTGGGCGGATATTAAATTTTGGTGATGTGACTGTTGAATTCACCATTGCTCGAGAAAAGGAGTATGTGAATTTGTATGCAATTACTAACCCGCGGTTTTATGAAGATATTTTTACAAAGTATGTATAACTAATCGAGAATCATATGTCAGAAACAAAGCATGAAAAGATTATTGACAAGATTTTTGCGCATCCTACATCACACAATATCGAGTGGAGAGAACTAATTGCTGCACTTAAGTCTATTGGTTCAGTTGAAGAAGTTTCAAATGGAAAGTACCACTTTACCCATAACGGACGCACACTCACCTTTGATGAACCTGGCGCCAAAGATGTGAGTGAAGAAGAAATCTTACGCTTGCGTCGGTTTCTCAATGATACTGCAAAGCCTGATATTGGCCATGTTGATAAAGATTGTGCAATTATTGTCGTAACCCACGATGATGTTTCGGTGTACCGCGCTGTCAGTGACTCAAAGGAGTTAAAAAGTGAATTCAAAGCTGATGATGTCCATGGGTATCGACGTCATGTGCATCATAAGGGAATTGAGCGAGATGCGATGCCTCAACCAGATGAAGATGCCTATTATGACGCTGTGGCGGATGCGCTCGAGGGTAGTGAACGAATCGTGCTGATGAGTAATGGTACGGGTTCGAGTAATTCAGGTGAGCGATTTCTCTTTGAATTTACAAAGCGCCATCATCTGATTGCTGAGAAAATTGTGAGTGAACTTACAGTGGATATAGAAGCACTGACTCTGCCCCAGCTTATTAGCGTTGGACGTACTGAGTTACACAAAAAGAGTATCTCCAAGAAACGGCTTTGAGTGATAGTTATCACAACCTTATATTTTGTTCGTAGTAGGGTGAGGGTATCTTACCTATTAACCAAGGAGTTATATGACGGATGAAAACATTAAGACTCAAGTGGTCGACCAGTTATTCTGGGACAGTCGAGTTGATTCGGCCGATGTCGATGTGATGGTTAATAAGGGGAGAGTTACACTGAAGGGGATTGTTCCTTCGTATAAAGCTAAAACAGCGGGGTTGTGGGATGCCTATCTGGTTCGCGGTGTTACCTATGTGGATAATCAACTGCACGTTAAATATCCAAAGGTTCCTACCGATGACAAAATAGAAGAGTACATTGGGAATATTCTAATGTGGGATATGGATTTGGATAACAGTAACATTGCGGTTTCAGTCGATAATGGACTTACTACGCTTACTGGAACTACTAAGTCGTATTGGGAAAAATATCTCGCAGAGGAAGATGCGTACCGAGTCGGTGGTGTGACTCATGTTATTAATGAACTCGGTATCGTTCTCACTGATTCTTGGGCTGATGAGCGGGTGGCTGAAGATATTGAAGCTGCACTTGAGCGAAATGGTAATGTTGATGTGAACGATGTTGAAGTTAAAGTTAGTGATGGCACAGTTACACTTTCAGGTGAAGTACCAAGTTGGACGGCACGTTCGGCAGCATATGAATGTGCACACTATACGTCAGGGGTATTTGAGGTGAATAATGACTTGACGATTGGGTGGTAGAACAATTATTTTGCGCACGAAAAAGAGACCTTAAAGTCTCTTTTTCAATTGTGCAGATTAGTTACTTCTTACCGTCGAGGCGAAGTGTCGTTGATTCGTCTCGGTGCGCACCTGTAGTACCTACGTGTGTATCGCTGATTGTCCCGCCATTCTTAATGATGTGAACAATTGTCATGCCATGGCCGCGGCCGAGATCAAACTCTTCTTTCAGCCACGCTAAAATTACACCTGCCTTTGTACCAGGGGCATCAAAGCCTTTTTCTTTTGCCATTGCAATGAATTGGTTTGGCGTTTTGCCAGTTTTTTCTTCTATATTGTCGAGATATGCTTGAAATGACATGTGTTTGTGTTAGATGTTGTGAATTGGTTCTTTTATATAACTGATTTCAATGATATCAGAAAGAGCTTCTTGAGGTAGAGATTAAGTTTACAGGGCAACAATCTCTCGTACAGTTGCATCAGCCAAAATTTTCATTGTATCGAAAATCTCAACTCCAGCATGGCTCGGGAGAAGAAGTTGTAAGTCAGTGCAGGCTAAAATAATGGTTTTTATGCCGGTTTCGGAAAAGTTTGCGACAATG
>CAILIB010000037.1 GCA_903834195.1 uncultured Candidatus Berkelbacteria bacterium
AACACCCTCCCTCTCAACGACGTGCTCTGCACGTCTGCTCACCCTCCCATAAAGAATAAGAATACCTAGGAGTAAATCCTAGGTATTCTT
Organism: uncultured Candidatus Berkelbacteria bacterium; assembly: GCA_903834195.1. Taxonomy (GTDB): domain Bacteria; phylum Patescibacteriota; class UBA1384; order CAILIB01; family CAILIB01; genus CAILIB01. The sequence goes on from CAILIB010000037.1 coordinate 91, forward strand.
ATGTAATTTATATTCCCTCTCTTAACACTGAACTCACCTTCCATAAGGTTATAAATAACGTGCGAGTAAATCCACGTTATTTATTTAGTAGTACCGTTACTATAGAGGGAAGGTGTAAACACCCTCCCTCTCAACGACGTGCTCTGCACGTCTGCTCACCCTCCCATAAAGAATAAAATACCCGGAAATAAATTCCGGGTATTTTATATTGTTCTGAAAAGAGTATTAGGCGGAGAAAGCAGTATTGTTTGTGGCAACAGCTTCTACAGCGGTATCAGGTCCTACAACATCTGAAACCTTTACTTCAGGAGTTTCATCAGTAACTGCTGTGCTGTCTGCAGCTAACATGAGTTCATCCAAATCGCCTTGGTTTGCTTCAGCGTCCTTAATCTTGATTGCTAGCTGTTCCAAGCGAACACGAACTTTTCCGAGTGTTTCGTTTATCTTTTCATCTTTTGCATCATGGGATGCAATGCGAGCTTCAAGTGCTTTTTGAAGATCGGTGTCAGTTTTGCGAGCCACCTTAATTGCTTCTTGGTTTGCAAGGAGCTTTTGTTCGAGTTCTGTGTAGCGAGTTTGTTGACGTTTAAAGAGTTCAACAACTGATGTTGCTGTTACCTCAGGAGTTTTTTCAACTTCGACAGGGGCCTCGACAACCTCTTCGGCAATAGGTTCAGGAGTAACTTCAGCTGTATCTTCAGCTGCTGTGACAACTTCTGAAGCTGGTTCAACAAGTTCGGTTGTTAGTACAGGATTAACCACAGCTTCTTCTACAGGAGTTACAATTTGAACTGGTATTTCAGTAGCGTCTAGTGCTGCGCGTTTTTCACCTAATTCCAATGCTGAAGCATTGCCAGGAATCTCAGTATCGACAGTTCGAATGTCAGGATCAGTAAGTTGGAATGTTACCCCTTGAAGTTCATTGGCTGGTTCTGCGTCTGTTTCAACTAAACTAGGGGGTGTGCTTAGAATATCGGCAGTCTCTGTTACTGTGCTCGCAGGTGTAAGTGGTTCGATTGTATTCATTGGGCCGGTTACATCAACCATGCTCATTCCAGAAACTTTACTTGCAGGAACGGTGAGTGTGCCGTCAGGTTGGATCGGTGATTCAAGAGTTGCTGTGGCTGGAGTACCTTCAACTTGAACAATTACAGGTAATGTACCTGTTTTTGCAACGTTAGGTGTGCCACCAGTAAGTGGAACATCAGTTGCCCAAAAGCTACTCCCTGGCATTGTAGGTGCAGCTTCTTTTGCAGGCTGTTTCTCAACGGCAGAAGGGGACATGTCAACTAACTTGGCATCAGGACTAGGTGCTGCAGGCATAGCAGTAACAGCGGGCACATCTTCTTGTGCGACGATAGTTGGTTGTGGCTCTTTAGCGAAGCCTAAGGCGGATAGTATGCCCATGGAGAGATCGTTATTCTGACGATGATTTCTTCAAGTATATATGTATCTCAACATAAAGAAAAGCGCCTATTTCTAGACGCTTTTTCTCTTTTACGTAGTTCTGCTACTTATTAGCTCGTTCTACGTAGGAATTTTCTTCAGTATTAACTCGGATGATATCGCCGATTTTCACGAAGAGAGGGACGGTAATAGTCGCTCCTGTCTCGAGAGTAGCAGGCTTGGAGCCGCCTTGAGCAGTGTCTCCTTTAACACCTGGTTCGGTGTGAGATACTTCAAACTCCATTTTGATTGGGAAAATAACGCTCACAGGTTTTTCTTCGTAGAAGATAATCTGGAACTCGCCGCCTTCTTTGAGGTAGCGTGATTTATCACCAACTTCTTCAGCTTTGAGGTTGAACTGTTCAAAACTGTTGTTGTCCATGAACACATACTCGCTACCCTCTTGGTAGAGGTATTGGCACGAGTGACGTTCAAGACTCGCTTCTTCAAACTTGTCGCTTCCTTTGAACGTAATGTCGAAGAGTGCGCTGGTTTTGAGGTTACGAAGTTTGGTGCGCATTACGGCGCCGCCGCGACCCATCTTTGAGTGTTGGTAGCTGATAACAACGCAGGGATCACCTTCGTAAACGATGGTGGTGCCAGTTTTAAGATCAGTAATTCCCAACATTCCTACTGCTTAACGAATGGGAGAAGGGCAAGAATACGTGCACGCTTGATAGCGGTTGCAATCATACGCTGAGTAACAGGTGCGTTACCAGAGCGCTTGCGTGATTCGATTTGACCGAATTCGTTGGTATAACGACGGATAAGTGCAAGGTTCTTGTGGTCGATTTCGAGAACCTGACGAGTAATGCTCGCGCGGCGTTTGCGCTGAACAGGGTACCCGCTTTTGGAAGGTTTGCGTGGTGCTGCCATGTGGTTGGTTTAAAAAGGAATATCGTCGATGTTGATTTCGTCAGTCGGATTAACCGCTGGCGATGCTTTGCGTGCTGCTGGAGCTGACTGAGGCATTGAGCCCATGTCATCACCTGCACCTCCGCCGAGGTTTTTGTTTACAACATCAGGTCCGAGAATAGTATCAGCAACAATTTCTGTCTTGTACTTTTTCTGTCCGTCTGGTGCTTCCCAAGAGCGACTTTGGAGACGTCCGCTTACGAAAATGCGGTCGCCTTTGTGGAGGACTTGGTTGCAGCGTTCACCGAGGGCACCCCATACCACGATGTCGTGGAATTCGGCTGGGGAATCTACCCAGTTACCTGCAGTATCCTTGTAGCGACGGTTAGTTGCTACTGCGAATGAGGTAACACTCTGGTTGTTCGGAGTCATGCGAAGCTCAGGATCTCGGGTAAGATTTCCGATAACTTCGATGCGGTTGAGGTTGATCATAGAAAGTGAGTTAGAAACGAATGGTTACTTGCTCTCTTCTTCCTTGAGGAGGTTGTCGAGCTGAGTATCGAGCTGAGCCAAGCGATCGGCTTCCGAAAGCTCTTCTAGATCTACTTCAATATCTTCGTGCTTTGCGGCGCGAGATGTTGTAGTACGACGAAGTTGCTCCTCAGCTGTTGCTGGTTCTTCACGATCTGAGCGACGGGTCTTCTTTTCTTCTTCAACAACAGGGTAGAGACTACCAGGTTGAGCTGAAGTGTACGCAATGGTTACCAGGGAACGGATGATGCTTTCGTCGAAACGTAGGTGGCGATCAAGGTTCTTAAGCTGGTCGGTTGGGAGTGAGAACCACATAGTAACGTACAAACCGCTACGGTTACGTGCGATTGGGTACGCGAGGTCACGACGACCCCATTGTTCGTCTTTGGTGTGAGTTCCGCCAAATTCGACGATTGCTTTTGTGATCTCGGCAGTTTTAGCTGTTGAGATCTCAGGAGTAGCAGTTTCTCCGAGGATGAACGTGAGCTCGTAGTTTTTTACAGGTGCTGACATATATATTTAGAAACGGACAACAAATAAAGTGGATTAGATAGCATCCACCAATGGCACTTCGCATAGTACCAGAAAGAGTAGCTTCCTGCAATTATCTGGTCAGGTAGTTTAGTACAAGGGGATTGTATAATAGTGAAAAAGTGCTATCATCCTTTGGTGGTCCGGCGTATTCTCTTGGCGGATCCATATCAACCTCCTGTTGAGGGGCCACTGCGGTGGCCTCTCAGCTGATCTTTCACTTGTACGCAGGTGATTTTTTTGTTACAAAACATACATCGGACGACCACCTCTGATTCTGTGACCCCGACTGGATACCGCGACAAGCGCTCCTGCTGTGGATGTGTTAAGAACTATGTGGAGGGACGGCTGGCAGCCTACCTGATACTATCCCAAGAGTAAGTATATCGTACCGTATTCCGGAAGCAGCCTTGCTGACACTTCAAAACCTGTGTTTTTTCTAGGTTCACTAGAAATACCGGAATTCTATTTGCGGCTACTACCACCCCGGAGTGCCGCAATTTTTTATTGCATGTGAAATTAGTTCTTGATATAAGGGAAGGGATCGGTTCACACTCGTGTGATCCACTTACTCAATCAGGTACGAACTGAGCGAGCAGTGGTGATCCTGTCTTATTGGTTTGGCAGTGTATGTGTGGTGCAGTGTTTTAAGTAGGAGACTGCCGGGGAATCTGTTGGTGCATCAACTATTCCACGAAACCGTACTGAGGATGTGTACAAAACAGAAAGTGCTACGCGAAAGTATTGTGCGTGTACATTTTACCTGTTCATCCTTTGTTTCATTGGGCCCCCTCAGTGGTTGGGGGTCCTATTTTTTATGCTTAAACCTGATAATTGCACTATATACCTTGACAAAATGCTTGATTTGACGTATACTCATGTAATTTCAAAAAACAAATATATGAAAAAAACGTCAAAAACTCAAAAAGAAGTAAATCAAGTTGAAGAGCTCAATGAGCAGCGACTTGCCTACATTGCTCGAATTAAAATGGAAGTTGGCCAGCCGGTAGATAATATCGGACATCCAGAACCATTCATTCCGCAACTACACCGCGTTACTGCCTAAGTAACAGAGAAAATACCCCTTACTCAGGGGTATTTTTGTGTTCAATTTCCTCAAGTTTCTTACCATGGAAGCGCTCGTGTACTTCATGTAGTTGCTGGTTGGTGATGTGGGTGTAGATTTGGGTGGTTGTAATAGAAGCGTGGCCAAGTAGGGTTTGCACAGAGCGAATATCAGCACCGTTTAATAGAAGGTCAGTAGCAAATGAGTGGCGCAAGCTATGGGGAGTAATATTTTTCACAATTCCGGCGGCTCCACTGTGTTTTTGAATAATACGGTCTACTGAGCGGGGAGTGAGGCGACTGGCCTGCAATTGGACTTTAGGGGATGGATCATCACCAACACCTTTACCGCGGTAGCCAACAAAGGCTGCGTCGTTTTCATCAACGCGGCGAGAAAAGTACTTGTCGAGCCATTCTTTGGCACGCTCAGAAATAAACACAATCCGCTCTTTGCGACCTTTACCAACTACGCGCATTTCACCAGTGTTCGTATTGAGCATGCGTTTATCAAGAGAGGCAAGTTCACTAACCCGTAGACCGGTAGAGAAGAGGAGCTCAATAATTGCACGATCGCGCAAACCCGTCATTGTGCTGGTATCGGGTTGTTGGAGGATATTCTCGAGTTCTTCCGGGGTGAGGTAGGATAACTCGCGGGGTTCAAGTTTGGGAAGTTCAATCTGATCTGGAGATAGGCACGGAATGCCACGTTTAACGATATATCGGAAAAGGGAACGAAGACCGATTACATAATAGGTCTGCGTTTTTAACGTCAGCGGTTCGTTATAACCGTCTAGATAGGTATATAGGTAGACACGATACTTGCGAATTTGTTCGGCAGTAATATCGCCGACTTCAATATCTTTTTTGAGCCACTGGGCAAAACGCTCCAAATAAAAGCGATAGGCGACAATTGTCCGCGGTGAGCGGTTCTTTTCGACCTGGAGGTGTTCCAAAAAGTCGTTAGTAGCTGTGGAGAGTAACATGTGTCCATGATACACTAGAGCCATGATTGCTGCAGTACAAAATCTCGACTTCTCGATTGTGAACACGTTGTCTACATATACAGTGACCCATACCTGGGCCAGTGTTTTAGTGTATGTTTGTGCTGAAATGCTCATTGCAGTGCCATTTTTAACCTTGGCATTGATGTGGTTTCAACCTGGTCGGTTTACCACCTATAGACCAATTCGCAAGGCAGTAGTAATGACGATTATGGCACTTACGGTGGCATTGGCGTTAAAGTCGTTGATTGCCTTTCTGATATCGCGGGATCGGCCATTTATTTCACACCCAGACATGCTATATCTACCATTTAAAGTAGATAGCTCTAGTTTTCCTTCTGGACATACAATCTTGGCCTTTACCATGGCCTTTAGTTTGCTTTGGTCAAAGTTTCAACGCACTGGAACTACTTTTTTGCTTATAGCGTGTATAGTAGCTTTTGCACGGGTTGCTGCGGGTGTACACTATCCTACTGATATTCTCGGAGGGATTGTTGTAGCCTTTATTGCAACTTGGTTTGTGTTTCGAGAGGCTAGTGGGGTGAGAGAGTACCTTCCTAATAAGTAGTTTCCAGACTGTAAGGCTTGGCGTCTTTCTGTGTTAGAATCTCCGCTCTTCCCTCAACGCACCAGTAAGTACGCCTCAGTCAGATACTCGATTCTGCCTTGAAATACGCATAAGCCTTACAGTCTGCAGATTTTTATAAATTGAAATAACAGAGTAACGACAGAAATGGTTGATTTGTTGAGCGCCTTAAACAAAGAACAGCAACTGGCAGTTCAGACGACGGACGGGCCTGTTTTAATTTTGGCTGGTGCAGGTTCGGGAAAAACTAAGGCCTTAACCCATCGGTTTGCCTATCTTCTTCGAGAAAAGCGGGTGAGCCCGTACCAGATTCTTTGTGTAACGTTTACCAATAAGGCTGCCAACGAAATGCGCGAGCGTATTGGGCGGTTATTGGGCGATGAACAGGGTGAGGTGACGCTGCCTTGGCTTGGAACCTTTCACTCGGTTTGTGTGCGCATTTTACGCCGCGAGTTGGAGCATACTTCGCTCGGGTATAGTTCTCGGTTTGCTATTTATGATGAGGGCGACATGCAGCAGGCAGTAAAGCGGGCTATGACAGAACTGAATATTGATGCCAAGCAGTTTAATCCACGAACAATTCATTCCCAGATTTCGAGTGCTAAAAATGAGTTGGTAGATCCAAAAGAGTACGGCCAATTTGCTCTAGGCTTGTTTCAGAAAACCGTTCATGCGGTGTACGAGCGGTACCAAAAGTTACTCCGAGATGCTAATGCATTGGATTTCGACGACATTATGCTGGTGACACTCGATATGTTTAAGAAGCATCCCGAGATTCTGGCGAAGTACCAGGAGCTCTATCGGTATGTAATGGTGGATGAGTATCAAGATACGAACAAGGCGCAGTATTTGTTGATCAAACAGTTGGCGTCGGTGAATCGAAACTTATTTGTGATTGGGGACGACTGGCAGTCGGTGTACTCTTGGCGGGGTGCTGATTTTCGTAATATTTTGGATTTTCACAAGGACTATCCGGATGCCACGATTATTAAACTCGAACAAAATTATCGCTCCACGCAGACAATTTTGGACGCAGCTCAGGCGGTAATCACTAAAAACGAGCAGCGCAGTGACAAAAAACTCTGGACCAATGGTCCGGTGGGTTCACTCGTAAGTGTGGTTGAGTGTCTTAATGAGAAAGATGAAGGGGAGTTCATTATTCGCGAAATTAAAGGACTGCTTCGAAGTAGTCAGTTTACCGGTCTGCATTCGTATAATGATTTTGTCATTTTATATAGGACCAACGCCCAATCGCGGTTACTGGAAGAAACGCTCCTGAAGTACAGTATTCCATATCGGATTGTGGGAGGGGTAAAGTTCTACGAACGCAAAGAGGTAAAGGATATTTTGGCCTATTTGCGCCTCATTTCTAACCCGAACGACTGGGTGAGTATGGAGCGAATTATTAATGTTCCGGCGCGGGGAATTGGGCCAAAGGCAGTATTGGAATTGCGAAGTATGCCTGGAGGTGATCAGCTCGATGTGGCACTTTTACCTGCTAAAGTGCAAACGTTCTTTATTATGATTGACCAGTTGCGTAAGTTGGCTGAGAATCGAAGTGTTTCTCAGTTGGTTGAAGAAGTTGCGGTTCGGACTGGATATCGTGATTTCCTGAAGGATGGCTCTATTGAAGGGGAAAGTCGTTGGGAGAACATTCAAGAATTAGTTGGTGCAGCTCAAAGTGCCGAAGATCTGCAGACGTTCTTGGAAAATGTTGCGTTAGTTCAGGATGCTGAAGAATCAGTAGATCGTCAGATTGAATCAGGGGAAATTGACGGTGCGCTCACATTGATGACATTGCATGGTTCAAAAGGGCTCGAGTTTCCCGTGGTGTTCATGAGTGGAATGGAAGAGGGAATTTTCCCTCATAGTCGTGCCTTTACTGAGAAAAATGAAATGGAAGAAGAACGTCGTTTGGCCTATGTCGGAATGACACGGGCGAAGGAACGGCTGTACTTATTGTATGCGTTTGAGCGTCGGATTTACGGCTTGCTTCAGAGTAATCCTCCATCTCGGTTTATTTACGAGATTCCTGAGGAGTTGCGGGAAAAGATTTAGTATAAAAATATGCCGTTGCCTCCTGCTTGGGGTGGTGCAACGGCATTTTAAATAGTCCCATTTTATCGTGAGGATGTACTACTGTTGTGAAAATATTTTCATTCATTTAGTGTGGGCAGCGTAGACTTTTGGCGCTATTCGACGTACAATAAATCCACGTATGAAACTACCCAGATCAGTCGTATCGGGATTACTCCTGACGACCGCTGTGATTGCCGGGCTTGTAATAAGTCACGGTCAGTCGCCACTTCCGGCTCATGCTGCGCAACGCGAAAGCGGGTTTACCATTGTTGGTGAGCCTACTGATCGCCAACCTGAAATCTACCAGGGAAGTTTTACTGATTCCACACTCATAAGCATGCTTACACATGCAGGTGTTTCTGTTGATGCGAGCGATAAAGTGTACGCGTTTCCTGATCCATCCTTGCACGCTGGTAGTGAAGTTCGGGTGTATCGACACACTGAAGGTGAGGTAAAAGATGGGAACAAAGTTACCTCAATTAAAACTTGGAAAACTACGGTTAAGGATGTGCTTGATGAACAGGGTACAATTTTGGCAGATCTAGATGTGGTAACGCCCCCACTCAGTACAGTGCTTGTTCCAAATGAGAAGTTTTCAATTGTAATTACGCGTGTGGCTGTGGCAAATATCGTAATTACTTCGCCAATTCCGTACACGACGATTACTAAAAATGACGATACGTTGGAGTATGGTACTACAAAGGTGCAAACTGCTGGTAAAAATGGGGTATCAAGTGCAATATTTAAAGTCGTACGTGAAAATGGTGAAGTAAAATCACAGGTACAAACTAAGCAGGAAACCACTACTGCACCAGTAACACAGGTGATCGCAAAAGGTACGCATAAGTTGCAGCTCGACTCTGGTGTTGCTTCCTTCTGTGTAGTTTCATCAGCGGGTGGATGTCATAAGAGTATGACTGCAGCTCACAAAAGCTTGCCGATGGGGAGTAAAATTACTGTCTACAACCCAGCCACTGGCAAGAGTGTAACCGTAACTATTAACGATAGGGGTCCATATGTTCCAGGTCGTGTGGTAGACTTAGCTCAAGATGCAGCTGACGCAATTGGCATCAAAGGTCTTGGTCAGGTGATCATCTACAAGTACTATCCGCCAGCAAACTAACATGTCGATTATTTCACTCACGAACGTTAGTAAGAACTACCTCCTCGATACTGTTGAAGTTCGAGTTCTTAAAGATGTAAACATTTCTATCAAAAAAGGTGAAATGGTGGCGATTATGGGTCCATCAGGGTCTGGAAAGTCTACCCTCATGAATATGATCGGTCTGCTCGATCGGCCAACCAGCGGTACGCTGAGGTTGGATGGTAAAGAAATTCGTCTAACCATGTCCGATAAAGCATTGGCACATTTACGAAGCGAAAAAATCGGCTTTGTGTTTCAGTCGTTTAATTTATTGCCTCGGTTGACTGCACTTGCAAACGTCATGATGCCTGCATCATATGCAGGAACTGCTTCTGGAGTGGCTAAAGAAAAAGCAATCGAAATTCTTGGAAGGGTTGGATTAAAAGATCGTGTAACGCATAGGCCAACTGAAATGTCAGGCGGCGAACGTCAACGTGTTGCAATTGCTCGCGCGCTGATTAATAACCCTGAAATTATTTTAGCTGATGAGCCAACGGGTAATCTGGATAGTAAATCAGGTAAAGAGGTTATGCAGGTGTTACGTGATCTGAACAATGAAGGTAAGACCATTATTATAATTACGCACGATCAGACAATTGCTGACTACTGTAGTCGTACAGTACGCATTCTCGACGGTGCGGTAGAGGAGCGTCATGGGTGAGAATATTCGCACAGCACTTAGTTCGATCTGGGGTAATAAAGTTCGCAGTTTACTTACACTTCTTGGTGTAGTTATTGGGGTAACGTCAGTTACAACCCTTGTTGCCGTTGGTCAGGGTGTAAAGAATGATGTTTCAGGTCTTATTGAAGGCTTGGGAACAAATATTATTACAGTTGTATCGGGCAAAATTGATACGTCAAACTCGGGAAATACAAACCCAGCAAACTTTGTTTCGGGAGATATTCTTACTCAAAGTGATGTTACAGCCTTACAGGCATTGCCAAGTTTGCAGTCAGTTTCACCAATTGCTTTGGTTTCTGGAGAATTGAAGGTTGGGGCACTTACCTCACAACCGGTTCTTTTTGGAACAACGAGCAATATCGCACAATCATTCGACATTATTAAAGTTGATAGTGGTCGCATTTTTAAAGATACTGCTGACGATCAAAAATCTATTGTGCTGAGTTCAATTGCTGCAACTACGTTATTCCCAGGGGAAACCGCAATAGGGAAGCAGGTCACTGTTGGTACTGAGGTGCTCACTGTTGTTGGTATTCTAAGTCAGCCAAAATCGAGTAGTCTCTTTGGAAATCAGTTAAGTACACTTTCACTGGTGCCGTTTAATGAGGCAACTGTACTTAATAAAGGTCGGGTGACTATCAGTCGTATGTATGCAAAGGCATTCGATACACAGCAGGTAAATGATGTGAAGCGCCAAATGCACGATGTATTGTTGAAAGCTCATGGCGGGGAAGAAAACTTCACTGTACTTACTCAGGACGATATTCTCGGAATCTTTAGTCAGTTCCTCAACTTAGCAACTGCAATGGTTTCAGCAATTGCCTCTATATCACTGGTTGTTGGTGGCATTGGAATCATGAATATCATGCTCGTTACGGTTACTGAGCGCACACGAGAGATAGGTCTTCGCAAAGCTGTTGGTGCAACACAGGGGGCAATCTTAATTCAATTCCTAACCGAGGCTGTAGTTGTTACCCTTGTAGGTGGGATACTTGGACTGCTACTCTCCTGGGTCATTGCGCAAATCGTTGCCGCGCAAACTCCGCTCCAGCCGCAATTTACTCCGCAAGTTATCGCGCTGGCGATTGGTATTTCAATTATTATCGGGGCAGTATTCGGACTCTGGCCAGCAATGCGTGCAGCTCGAAAAGATCCAATTGAAGCTCTACGCTACGAATAAACAAGGGTTCGCAGAAAATTTGTTGACGTCGTTCAACAGCTCGGCTACTATTAGTATATCTTATTAGATACTTTTCGGGGGTAGAGTATGTTCGTTAAGGATATCGAGCGCTTGGGATTAACTGAGAAGGAATCTCGTGTGTACTTAACGAGCCTGCGAGTAGGGCCGGTGAGTATGCAGGTTTTGGCACGCAAATCCAAGGTTGACCGAGGAACTGCGTACCATGTTGCGCAGACTCTGACTGAAAAAGGGTTATTTGAAATTGTAGGTGATGGTAAGCGGCCGTTATTCCGTGTTACTCACCCAGCTCGTCTCTACAACTATGTTGAGCAACAGAAGCAGAAGGCTGATGCACAGTATGCCGCTATGCAGATAATGATTAACGACTTAGAGACGCTCTATCAGGTTGGTGCAGACTAGTTTAGAGCTAGTAGTTTAGCTGATTTTCAGCTATAGTTCGGCGGATGATAGACCGCCTCGATCCACAAGAACTGCGCAACCGTTTATATAACGATAAGTACTGGTCCAAGAAAGATTTGGGGCAGCACTTTTTGATTGATGGTCGTGTTCTCGAAGCAATGCTTGAAGCGGCAGAACTTAGCGAGTCAGATACAGTTGTTGAAGTGGGGCCAGGGATGGGTGTGCTCACTGAAAAACTCCTTGAACAAGCTGGTCATGTGGTGGCGTTTGAGTACGATTTTCAGATGGTGAAAATTTTGCAAGACGATTTTAAGAATGAGAAACTCGAACTCGTTGCAGGGGATGTGTTGCAAACTGCAGTCGAAAAAATTCCGACCATTGGCGCATATAAAGTAGTTGCAAATATTCCCTATCAAATTACGACGCCGCTGATTAAACTTTTTCTTGAGGGAGGGGTGAGTGTCCTTCCTGAAAGACTCGTATTATTAGTTCAAAAAGAAGTGGGTGAGCGCCTTACTGCTGGTCCATCCGAAAGTGGTCGGGGCTTCTTATCGATGCTTACACAATACTATTCTGACGCTGAATATGTAGTAACGGTTCCGAGGGCATCTTTCTGGCCGATACCAGGGGTAGATTCTGCCGTTATTTCTCTCCACATTAAGCAAGAGCGCCGGTATACAGGAGAAGATGAATCCAACTTCCTCCGCTATGTTAAGCGGGCTTGGACGCAACCACGGAAGCAATTAAAGAACGTCCTCGCAGGCATGCGTGGCGTTGCACATACCGAGATCGGGGCCCAATTTATTGCGCTCGGTTTACCTGAAAATATTCGCGTGCAAGAACTAAATGAAGATCAATGGGATGTTCTCTATAGGGGTAACGTATGACAATGGAAAACGCACTTTACATTGTGGCAACACCAATTGGCAATCTTGGAGATATTACACTTCGCGCACTTGAAGTTTTGAAATCTGTAGACGTGGTGTTTGCTGAAGATACACGTGTAACAAGGGCTATATTCAATCGATATGAGATATCCACTCCATTAAAATCCTATCGAGAAGCGGCTGATCGTCGCTTAGTAGAGCGAATGATCACTGAAATTGTCGGAATGTTACATGAGGGCAAATCGGTTGCATTTGTAAGTGACGCAGGTACTCCAGGTGTATCTGATCCAGGTGATTATTTGGTCTCACGACTGACTGAACAGGGGCTAAACGTTGTACCGATTCCAGGCGCTAGTGCACTTGCTGCAATTTTGAGTGTCGCAGGTTTATCGGTGCAGCGACCATTGTTTATTGGGTTTCTACCAAAAAAGAAAGGGCACCAAACGTTAATGGGGCAGTTAAAGTCAGTGTTAGTTTCAGGTATTTCCGATGGCATTGTACTGTATGAATCACCTGAGCGTATTATTCGTACCCTCCAAGAACTGCTAGAATGGGAAGTAGATTTGCAGGTTTGTCTTGGGAGAGAGCTCACAAAGCAATTTGAGGAAATCCTCCGTGGAACACCGCAATCTGTGCTTGAAATCCTTCAGCAACGAAAAACTGTTAAAGGTGAGATTGTTCTATTAGTTTCAAAAAATTAGCGTAACTTTTTCGCATGCGTGAACGTCCGTTCTATATTACAACTGCTATTGCATACCCCAATGCTCGCCCACACATGGGTACGGCTTTGGAGTGGGTACAAGCTGATGTGATTGCACGGTACATGCGCCTGTTTGCAGGGGTGCCAGTGCGGTTTCAGACTGGTATAGATGAACATGGCTTAAAGATTGCTCGGTCGGCGGAAGCAGCTGGAATGGCTCCCGCAGAGTTTGTCGATGGTCAGTTGCAACACTTTACCTCGTTGGCCGATGGTTTATCAATTTCAGCCGATCGCTTCATTCGGACAAGTGAAAAAGCCCATATTGAAATGGCGCAAGCCCTGTGGAATGCCTGTGCATCGAAGGGCGATATATATAAGAAAACCTACCGCGCTTGGTATGACGTAAAGGAAGAAGAGTTTCTTGGCCTTGCCGATGAGATACAAGACCCTTCGGTTTTTGGAGTTGACCCAAAGTTTTTGGAACTGATAGAAGAAGAGAATTACTTTTTTGCAGCGTCGAAATACCAAGAGAAAGTGTTAGAAGTATTAAAGAAAGATGAGTACGAAGTTATACCTCGTAATCGTCGTTTAGAGCTTGTGACCTTCATTGAAGAGAAGGGACTTCAGGATGTCTCAATTTCCCGAGATTCGAGTAAGTTGTCCTGGGGTGTGCCTGTGCCTGGAGATGAATCTCAAGTAATGTATGTTTGGTTTGATGCGCTGACAAACTATCTAACTGGTGCAGCATCAGTGGTTGATGGCCAGATTAAACCTAGTGAATTTTGGCCAGCTGCACTCCATGTTGTTGGAAAAGATATTAGTAGGTTTCATGGGGTACTTTGGACTGCAATGTTACTTTCTGCTGAAATTGCTTTACCTGAAAAGTTACTCGTCCATGGGTTCATTTTAAGTGGTGGACGTAAAATGAGTAAGTCGCTGGGGAATATTATTGATCCACAGGATTTCCTTGCTCAGTATGGGGTGGAGCCACTGCGATGGTATCTGACACATGCAGTTCCAACTTTAAATGACGGCGATTTTACCGATGAACGTTTCCGTCAGGTCTACACAAGTAACCTAGTAAATGATTTTGGCAACCTAGTGAGTAGAGTTGTAAGCATGGCGCATAAGTATTGTGATGGTCGCGTGCCGATGGTTTCTGCAGAGCAGGTAGATAATCTCGAGAAAGTGATCGTAGAAGAAAAGTGGCGAGAATATCACGCTGCAATGTATACGCTTGAGTTAAGTGGTGCGACTACAGCAGCTCATGAGTTGATGGTTTTCTGTAATCGACGAATAGATGAATTAAAGCCATGGATTTTGGCAAAAGATGAGTTTAAACGAACAGAATTAGAGGAATTATTATATGAACTTCTGGAAGTTATTCGTCATATTGCTGTGATGTTGCAGCCTGTGTTACCAGGTACTTCAGCAAAAATTGCAGTAGAAGTATTCCCAGACCTAGATGCAGCCTTTTGGCAGAATGGTACCCAAGGTTCAGCCTGGGGTGCACTAGAGCCAGGAAGCTTGCTTGGACCATCTCCTATGTTATTTCCTCGATTAGAATCATGATTGATACACATTGTCATTTAAACTTTTCACCAATGGTGGAGGATGTTCCTTCAGTTCTTCAGCGTGCTTGGGCGGCTGGAGTAACTGGAATTGTAATTCCAGGAACTGACTCAGACAGCTCTTTTTCGGCAGTTAATATAGCTCGGTTATTTCCAGGTGTATATCCAGCTGTGGGTATTCACCCAAGTGAAGTTGAAAAATTAGGTGAGGATGCCGATGCTGAAATCCGTGAACTAGCTGAACTATCGACCGTCGTTGCAATTGGTGAAGTTGGACTAGACTATCACTACTTTGAAGGGCTGGATGCGGCTGGGATAGAGCGGGTGAAATTTGCACAGAAGGCATTATTCACTGATATGATTCAAATTGCACAAGAAGTGCAGAAGCCTCTGATTATTCACAGTAGGGATTGCTTCGAGGATATTTACGAGCACATGGCTGCTCAAGTTCCAAATCATCCAGCTGTTATTCACTGTTTTACAGGTTCAATAGAAGAAGCTAAACAATGGCTTGAGTTGGGGTATCTACTTTCTTTCACTGGAGTTATTACCTACAAAAAGAACGAAGCGTTGCGAGAAATTGTTAAGCATGTTCCAATTGAGCAAATGATGATTGAAACCGATGCTCCGTATTTGGCTCCAGAAGGCTTTCGTAAAGAAAGTTGTGAACCAAAGTTTGTACGAAATGTGGCCGAGTGTGTAGCAGAGGTTAAGGGTGTTTCACTTGAAGAAGTTATTGATATTACTACTGAAACTGCAACAAGTTTCTTTAATATTGCACTATGATCCGAGTAAAGCCTGAAGGTGTAATTGAATGGATTGGAGCATTGCTTGTATTGCTCGCTTTTACCCTTTTAACAGCTGAAGTGTGGTCAGCACACCAGTGGCCATATCTAGTGAGTAATGTAGTCGGATCAATCTGTATTGCATATGGTGCATTTAAAAAGAAAGACATTCCGCCAGTTGCGCTCAATATAATTTGGCTATTAGTTGCGCTTATTGGTTTGCTTAAACTGATCTAATGGAGAAGGTGATTGTAGCCATGTCTGGAGGAGTAGACTCTTCAGTTACAGCTGCTCTTTTGAAGGAGCAGGGATTTGAGGTGGAGGGGATGTTCATGAAAAATTGGTCACCAGAAACAATTCAATCACTAACAGATTGTCCATGGGAACAGGATCAGACAGATGCGGCAGCAGTGTGTGAGCATTTAGGTATACCATTTCGATCAATTAATTTTGAGCGCGAGTATAAAGAAAAAGTTGTGGATTACTTTTTGCGCGAGTATGCAGCAGGGCGAACACCAAACCCGGATATTATGTGCAACAAGGAGATTAAGTTTGCTGCTTTTTTGTATGCGGCTGAGGAGATGGGAGCTTCTCGAATCGCAACTGGACACTATGTTAAAGCTGTTGATGGGCAGTTATTTAGAGGCATTGATCCGCGTAAGGATCAGTCATATTTTCTTCATACGCTGAATAAAAATCAGATTGACCGCAGTATATTTCCGCTAGGAGAGTTAACTAAACCTGAAGTACGTGAGCTTGCAGAGAAGTTTGGCTTACCAACTGCTAAGAAGAAAGATAGTCAGGGCATATGTTTCATAGGTCATATTGATCTGAAACAGTTTCTTATGGAGCAGATCGGAGTAAAGCAAGGTTCAGTGTATCTACTTCCAGATTATACTGAAGGTCAGACAATTGATGATCGTATAGCATCGTCACTGCTTGTTGGTAAGCATCAAGGGTCGATGTTCTACACTCATGGTGAGCGTGCACGTAGTTGCATCGACAATCGACTGTACCGTATTATCACTGGAAATGTTGATGTTGAGCCATGTTATGTAGTAGCTATCAGAGCCAAAGAAAATACTATATATGTGACAAGACAGCACAATGATCCACATCTATATACTTCAACGCATACCCTTGAGGGGTTTATGTTCACTGGAAGCACTGGTGAATTAGATGAAGTATCGACTCTCGATGCTATGGCAAAAAATTATGAGCTTACCTGCCAAATTCGGTATCAGCAAAAACCGTTGAAAGTACTAGGGGTGGAAAAATCAGGGGAAGATCTGATTGTTACAACCGAACCACTCTGGGCAGTAATGGAAGGTCAGTCACTTGTAATCTATAAAGATGAGCGCGTTATTGGAGGAGGTGTAGTATGCGCTACCAACTAACTGATTCAGTTCGACTTATTCCAGGAGTTGGTCCAAAGCTTTTAGAAGGCTTAGAACGAATGGAGATTCGTACATTCTCAGACATTATAGGATGGTATCCTCGCCGGTACATTGATGGATCGCGACCTACTCCTGTTGCGCAGTTACCAAAAGGAATGACTTCGGCAGTTCGGGTGACTATCATTTCAGTAAATAGTCATCGCACCCCTAGTCGCATGCAATTTGTTGATGCGCGCTGTGCTGATGAAAGTGGGGAAATTACTGTGCGCTGGTTTAATCAGCCTTATGTCCAAAAAAAGTTGGAAGTAGGTAGTGAGTGGATTTTTATTGGATCGGCTGAAATATTTCGTGGAAATTTACAAATGGTAAATCCGCGAATAGTTGAAGAACCTGAAGTAATTCCATTGTATTCACAAACGAGTACGGTTAGCACAAATGCATTGCGTGGGTTTATCAAGTTTGCACTAGATAATTGTGATCTATCTGAACATCTCCCAACTTCAATTCGCGAGCGTGAAGGATTGATTTCATTTGCCGAAGCAATGGATATTATTCATCGACCTAAGCAAATGGATGACTTGCTTGAAGCCCAGCGGTACATTGCCTTTCAGGAAACATTTGAGTTTTTTGTCAGTATTCTACAAAGTCGTGGAACAGAGGATGCGCAGGCGGGTATTCCTATGTCGGTTGATTTAGAATGGCTGAAACGAGTTGTAGAGTCGTTACCGTTTGAGTTAACTGCAGGGCAAAAACGGGTAGTCTGGGATGCAGTACAGGAAATGACCGAAGGAAAATTGATGACTCGCCTTATCAACGGTGATGTGGGATCTGGCAAGACAGTGATTGCTGCCCTGGTTGCTGCCGTTGTGGCTCGGGCTGGTTTTCGAACTGTGCTCTTGGTTCCAACAGAAATCCTTGCAAAGCAACATAGTCAAAGTATTGCCGCACTTTTGCAGACTGCTGGAGTTCGTGTAGCACTGTACACCGCTGCACAAAAAGACGATCTTAAAGACGCAGATTTAGTTGTGGGAACGCACGCAGTATTACAAGAAAAATTTGAATTAGATCGAGTAGGATTGGTCGTAATTGATGAGCAACACAGGTTTGGTGTTCGTCAGAGGGCGATTTTACGTGACTTATCAGAACAGGTTCCTCACCTCCTTTCGATGACGGCCACGCCAATTCCACGTACACTTGCACTTGTTCTGTTTGCTGACCTTACAGTTTCTGTACTGCGCGAAAAACCAAAAAATCGCCTTCCGGTTGATACTCAGATTATTTATCCACGTGAGCGAGCACAAATTCATCAGCGGGTGATGTCTGAGTTGCAGCAGGGTCATCAAATATTTGTTCTCTGTCCACTTATTGAAGAAAAACCTGATGAAGAAGAATTACGTCTTTTTGATGTTGAAAAAGAGAAGAAAACAGTAATTAAGGAAGCTGAGCGTTTACGAACAGAGCATCCTGAATACGGAGTGATTGAAGTTATCCACGGTAAAATGAAACCTGCCGAAAAGCGTGACGTAATGGAGCGGATGGCGCGAGGTGAAGTGAATATGTTGGTAGCAACGTCGGTTATTGAAGTTGGTGTTGATGTGCCAAATGCCACAGTAATGGTAATTGAAAATGCTGAGCAATTTGGATTAGCGCAGTTGCACCAGTTGCGCGGTCGGGTTGGTCGTGGGTTGGCTCAATCATACTGTTTACTCTGTCCTTCGCATCCAGGTGGTCCAGCGATAGATCGACTTCGTGTGCTTGTGGATCATGATTCTGGTTTTGATGTAGCAGAAGAAGATTTGGCCTTACGCGGTCCGGGAGATATTACTGGGTTGGCACAATCTGGGTTACCAAGTTTTCGTATGGCACGTCTTACTGATATTGATTTTCTTCAGCATGTTAAGGATGTTGCACAGGAATATCTTTCTTCTGGCAATAAAGAGGCTCTTGAAGGTATGTCCGACTATTCTCATATTAAGGCGAGCTTAGAATAGAATTGTTTGGTGTACGGTCTTGCGATAGTGTGGCCGTATGACTCACCTACTTCGCAAAATTCTCCTTAAGATTCGTCATACTCCATCGTATGTGTGGAGGGTTTCTGTCTGTGCGATTCTATTCAGTTCTATTGGAGTTGCTTGGAATATCCCAGCAAGTCATCGATGGTTAGGTGTGCAACTTGGTTTGGAGCCAGTGGTTGTTGAGGCGAGCTCAGGTACAGAAAATCAGCCTGATGTAGCACTCTCCGAGCGTGTACAAAATCTTGAGGGTGCGCTCAGTACTATGCAGCAAGAACAAAAGCAAAATACTACAACAATGCAGCAGTTGCATGACGATTTTCAAAAAGCAGTTGCTGAGGTTGCTCAAACTAATGATCAATTACAAAAGCAGGCTGAACAGCTCAATAAAATTGCAAAATCAGTTACAGCACCTAAAGTTCCTAGTGGAAGCACTGCTGCGACTTCAACTCCAACCCCTACTGGAAAGTTGAATATTAATAGTGCAACCGTGGATCAATTTGATGCACTTCCCGGCATAGGTCCAACCTATGCGCAACGAATTATTGACTACCGTACTCAGCATGGGCCGTTTAAAACTGTAGATGAACTAGACAATGTTTCAGGTATTGGGCCTTCAACCTTAGACAAGATACGTGACCTGGTTGAGATATAGGATGTTTTCAGCTATAGTCACTGAGTACCATCTGCCGGGATGGTGGAATGGTAGACACGCTAGCCTTAGGAGCTAGTGCCCGCAAGGGTGTGGAGGTTCGAGTCCTCTTCCCGGTACCAAAACAAATAGCGCGTTTCTTTGCTGGTCCTCGCCCTAGAATAAAATAGGGCTGCGGAGGCAAAGAAACGCGCTATTTGTTTTGGTTCTTTGGTAGGAGAGGACGAGAACCAGGTTCGCCTTCGCCTGAACCTTTCTTTGCGTAGCAAAGAGCGAAGTTAGTGCAACGTTTCTGAACCGCTTCAATATGAAATGAAAGGTTCAGAAAGTGAGCGTCGCCCTCTTCCGCTCTTGAACTAGTGAGTAGAATTCCAGTGATGATCCTGTACATATAACTTATTATTCTAAGCAATTTCTCAGAACCGCAGTACTATACTAAACAAGCTCAAGATTAGTACTAAGGCAGAATATGACTCAACCAACTTATAAATCAGCGATCGCACAAGGAAAAGCGTACCGAATATTGCGACAGGGAATAACTGAAGCACTTGAGGATTCGAGTACTTCAATGCCAGAATGGACACTCCTAAGTTTGGTAAATGAGCGGGGAACAATGCGTCTCAATGAAGTTGCAAGTGAACTCGGGGTTGAGGCTCCCCTTGTTACCGTGTTGGTTAAACAATTGCAGGCAAAAAATTTAGTACATGTGGAGGCGGATGCAACTGATAGTCGTGCGAAAATTATAACACTCACAAAATCAGCACAGAAACTTCTTCCAAGTTTAGAAAGTTCAGTTGGCACACATGTTGAACAGGTTTTCAAAGGTGTAGGTGAACGTGATCGAGCTGTATTTTATCGAACCTTAGAGCGACTTTGCGAAAATAACGATCGCACAAAGTAGAGCTCTGCTATACCTGCGGCATGAATAACAAAATTCTCTACGCTGTGCCGTTTCACCCACAAAAATGGGATCTTTCAACGTGGAAGCAAATGGGGTATCTAAATGAAGATGATGCTAGATACTGGGAAAAATCTTGTTGCGGAATACTCTGTTTGCAAATGGCTTTTGAGTACTATTTTGGCAAAAAAATTAACACTCGCGCGCTTATAGAAGAAGGGCGGGCGCTCAACGGATATACCGATGCGACTGGGTGGAGTCATGCTGGGTTAGTAACATTGGCCAAAGATCATGGAGTGTTAGCTGATTCAGTTAGCGTTTCACCGCAGCAAATTGCATCTGAAATTGAGCTTGGCTCGCTTGTAATAATTTCAATCAAGTGGGGATTTCGCAGTGATAAAACCGCCAGAGAGCGGGTTTTATTTTGGAAGAAATATGGTGGACACTTAGCGCTCGTCATTGGAGTGAAAAAAACAGAAGAAAAGCTTGAGGGCTTCTATGTTCACCATACATCGATTCGGGAAGGATATAATTGGGAGTCTCGATTTGTGTCTGTCGAAGATTTTCAAAAAGGGTATACCGGACGCGCAATTATTCTGCCAGATCCGCGCGTTGACGCTCACATTCCATACGTGGGAAAATAAACATATCTAATCCGTAAGCAACCTCTATGGAAAATGAACAACAAATGACAGAGCAGAAAATGTGCGAAACCTGCGGGCAAGAAATGTCAGCTGACGGAACCTGCGCCTGCGAATAGTAGTCACAGTTTTCGAAAAACACCACTGGTAGTACTGGTGGTGTTTTTTTGTGTATCCCTTGTACGACGGGTCGATCCTCGTGGTATTATTAATCAATCAACATAAGTACGTTTATTAAGAAATATGCGAGAAGCAATTATCGAGCTCAAAGGGGTGAGCCGAACCTATCGTTTGGGAGACGAAACGGTACACGCCCTCGACAACGTAGGTATAGAAGTAGCTTCAGGTGAGTTTCTTGCCATTACTGGTCCGTCTGGATCAGGGAAGTCTACGCTGGCAAATATCATTGGTGGCTTAGATGCACCAGATGCAGGAACAGTGCTTATTGATGGAGAGGACTTATCGAAGGTAAGCGATAAGCAGCTTTCCTACTACCGAAACAAACACATTGGCTTTGTGTTTCAGTCTTTTAACCTGCAGCCAAATTACAATGCATTGGAAAACGTCATGCTTCCCCTTGTGCTTGGTAAAGAGAATTCAAAGTCTCGGGCTGCACGCGCAAAAGAGTGTTTAGAAGCAGTTGGGTTAGGTGATCGTTTGCGTCACTATCCAAACCAGTTATCAGGTGGACAGCGTCAACGTGTTGCCATTGCTCGTGCCTTGGCAAATCGTCCAAGTATTATCATTGCAGATGAACCAACGGGAAACCTTGATTCACAAAAGGGAGCTGAAATTATGGCTATCCTAAAGGATCTCAACAAGAACGGAATTACACTGATTGTGATTACACATGACCCTGCAATTGCTAAACAGGCAAGTCGGGTTGTTTCAATTCATGATGGAAAATTGGAGGAGGGGCGATGAAATTCTTTGACTATATACGTTTTGGATTAAAGAACATTTGGCGACAGAAGGTTCGAACCTTCCTAACCATTTTTGCTATCGTGATTGGTGCGCTTTCAGTAGTGCTGATGTTAACGATTATCTTTGGAGCAAAAGATGCTGCGATTAATCAGATTGAAAGTTCTGGTGCACTTAATCAGGTAACAGTAAGTAGTAAGGTAGATATTACTGCAAACGATGTATTTCGCAGTAATAGTGGTGGCGGGTCTGCAGATTCAATAAAGTTGACTGATGCACTGCTTACAAAACTACTCGCACTTCCCCATGTTGCTTCAGGATATGCTCAGTTGAGCGTCTGGCAGCTAAGTAATGGTGGAGAGGTTACGGATAGTGCGGGTCAGAAAGTTGTCATCGGAAGTGACTCTCAGTTTGTTGGTGTTGTACCAAGTCCTGATAGTGACAAGCAAATTGCTGCAGGTCGGAATTTAACATCTGACGATGTCTACAGCATGGTTATTGGTCAAGATGCACTAAGTAAGTTAGGGTTCAAAGGTAGTCCACAAGATGCTATTGGCAAGGTATACAATTTCTCAGTACAAGGATATGTAGGTGACGATAAGAATGTTCCACTTCCGCCTGCTCAACAGTCACAGCAGTCTCCGAACGATAATAGTTATTGGGATAGTATTCAAAAGCATATCGATACTATCAAGATTACGATTGTTGGTGTTATGACATCAGGCTCGTATGATCAAGAGAATTTCATCCCAATGTCCCTTGCTCGCAAGTTGATGGTTACAAATATGTGGCAGATCGAAAGTCAGCCACAAAATCAGTGTCAGCCAAATCAGTCATGTCAGCCGGCAGCTCCGAAGTACATCATGACATCCAATGATCAGTTTACTAACACTCAGGGTGGTGGGTATTCTACCTATGTACTTAAGGCAGATGATTTAGCAAATGTAGACGCTGTTGCAGCTTCAGTTAAAACGCTTGGACTCGGCGCTGCTACTGCAAAAGAGATCATCGAT
The DNA here is from genome assembly GCA_903834195.1 of uncultured Candidatus Berkelbacteria bacterium. Classification (GTDB taxonomy): domain Bacteria; phylum Patescibacteriota; class UBA1384; order CAILIB01; family CAILIB01; genus CAILIB01. The sequence goes on from CAILIB010000037.1 coordinate 23,088, forward strand.
CAGATTCAACAGATCTTCAAACTCATCAGTATTGTATTTGGAGCAATCGGTGGAATTGCGTTACTTGTTGCAGCAATTGGTGTAGTGAACACCATGGTAATGGCAACGCTTGAGCGTACGCGTGAAATTGGTGTAATGCGCGCCTGTGGTGCAACAAAGGGTGCTGTGCGCCGTCTATTCACCTTTGAGGCAGCATTGCTCGGGTTCTGGGGTGGAGTGATTGGGTGTGCAATTGCCTACGGTCTTATTCTGGCAGTACGTCAGTTTGCAGGTGACCAATTAGTAAAACAGGGTGTTCCCTTAAGTGTATTAGCGATTCCAGTATGGTTAGCTCTCGCTACCGTTGCAGTAACAACTGTGATTGGTATGATTGCTGGCTACTTACCTGCAGTTCGTGCTGCACGAATGAATCCTGTCGAAGCGCTCCGGTACGAATAAAGAGCCAATTAAAAAATGCCCCGTTCGGGGCATTTTTTAATTCTTGGCGAATGCTTTTCTGAGCAATTGACCGAAGACTGGTACAAATACTATGAAGAATAGAACGATAGTTACGATCATTCCAACGTACGGGACGATGCGAATGAGGTAGCCAAGTAGCGCACCGGCAAGGAGTTGTGCCCAGAGGTTGTCTTTGAACTGGGGAAGGATTTGAGCAAGGACGTATCGACCAATGATGAAAAGTCCCAAAACTCCAGCGAGAATCAGAAGGAAAACAAACAGGGCAGCAAATGCAAAGCCGATTTTTATGCCAATTCCACTGAGGAGGAGAATAAATAAGAGTAATGGCGTGACAGCGAGTGTTACCAGTCCCCAAGCAAGGTTAACTCCGTAGCCTTGGGTGAATTCGGCGGTAATTGCTTGAACACGAGAAGGAAAGCGGACAACGAGCAGGGCTCCAAAAATGAAGCTTGCAACAAGACTAAAAAGCACAGATATGAGTAAGTCCATGTTCTGGTTTGGCAGAGGTTCACGAGACGTAATCCCGGTAACCTTAACTGTGCTTAACCCGTCAGCATCAACATCTGATTTATAGTTGAGCGCTCCAGCAATACTTCCACCAGTAAACTTGAGTGCTTGAACAGTTCCGGTTACATCGCCGCCAATGACTGCTGAACTTGTCACATTGGAGGCAGACATATGGACGGTACCGTTTATGGTTCCGGCCAATGTGACATTTGTACCTGAAATCCAAAGGTCTCCTTTTACTACTGAGGCTTTGTCGAAAGTGATATCGTTTCCTACGACGTAAATATCGTTGCCGTACTCACCGTTGAAGATGATTGTGCCACCGGCTGCGAATACATTGTAGGCTGTTCCTTTTTCAATAGTGATATTGGATCCAGCAAGGTAGGCGCTTCGCCCAGGGGTTTCATTCAGGTTAATCGTGTTTCCAACAGCAAAAAGCTCGCCAGTAAGTGGTGCCTTTAAATTAAAATCTTGGCCAGCGGTAAACAAGTCACGATGGAGCGCATCAGTGATGGTGGTTGAAGTGTCAGAACGGAACTCAGCAGCATGAGTTGGGAGAGGGTGAGTGCCTAATATAAGTACCACGAGTGGTACAAGATAAAGCAGGCGACGCATTTTATTCATAGATAGTTAATTAGCTTCTCTTACCACTATAGTGTACTGGTTAATTCGCGCCAATGGGATTGGTATTCACTGAAGGCTTTTTCGAAATCTGATCGGGGGGTGAGTTGGATGTCGAGTTCTTTTAGAAGTGCGTGAAGTGATTTTTCGGCTGCTTGTGTTTCTGATTCGCCCTCAACCATTTTTTCGATTTCAAGAATGTAGCCGTAGCCACGTGTGTCATCGAGACAAATAGTGAGATCTTTCCAGGTGAAGCGATGTCGGGTGCGGTACCAGGTGATATCAACTCCAAAACCGATGGTTTCCAAAATGCGTTGTAGCTTGGGATACTCGACGGGGGAAATGGCAACCTCCAATTCTTCGCGGGCACGATCATGGATGACGCCGGCTTTTAGTATAAGCTTGGCCGATTGATCACTCTTTTGAATGCGTAAATCGTGTTCACCAGTGAAATAGGTGGTAACTTGCGATGTATTCTCTTGCTCCACACCTTCTGTGGACATCCGCTCTAGCAGGTTTTCATACTGCTCCTTGGTGATGAAGCTGCGAACTTCGACTTCAATACTCATTTCTTGAATACATCTGCCATGACGGTTTTGACTGCGTCACCAACACTGGTCATGAATTGGGCAGGGAAGATGATGGTTGAGTTTTTCTCAACACTGATTTCAGCCATGGTCTGCAGTGTGCGTAATTGGAGGGCAACTGGGTGGGCGGCGATAATGTCGGCAGCCTCAGCTAACTTGGTAGCTGCTTGCATTTCACCTTCTGCGGCAACAATCTTAGCTCGGCGTTCGCGCTCGGCTTCTGCCTCTTTGGCCATGGCGCGCTGCATGTTGTCGGGGAGGGTAATGTCCTTAATTTCAACGGCGGTAACTTCAACACCCCAAGGTTCGGTGTGCTTGTCGATTACTACTTTAATTTGCTCGTTGATCTCAAGTGTTTGGGAGAGAAGTTCATCCAATTTAAAACGTCCTACTACATTACGAACTGTGGTTTGGCTGATCTGGTTTACAGCGTAGTAGATATTCTCAACCGCCATGACTGACTTTTCCGAGTCAGTAATTTGGGAGTAGGCAACCGCTGCAATGTCGATGGAGACATTATCTTTGGTGATGATTTTCTGGGTCGGAATGTCCATGGTGACGGTTCGCAGCGAAACTCGGGTCATTGTTTCAAGGATTGGGAAAACATAGATGAGGCCAGGGCCACGCTGTCCAACAAATTTACCAAGACGGAAAACAACACCGCGCTCATACTGTTTTACAACGCGTAAGCCGGCGAGGAAAAAGACAATAACAGCAACAATTATATAAAAAGCGACTACGTCCATATGGGTAATGTTACTCTAATTTGCTTAGACAGTAGCACTAGTATGTGGCTTTTACTATATGGTGCAGTTTATTTAATTATTATTTAACGTTTTAACCTGTTGACTTGACATTTTCCCCATTTTTGTGGTAGGTTCAGGCATCTGCCAAAACCGGGTAGCGCATTTGCGTTGCACACAGGTTAGGGGCGGCATTTAATATGACACGTCAGTCTAAGTCCGCATCGCCCTTAGGGCTTGTGGCATTCGTAGTGTTCCTTGCTCTCTCCCTGTGTGGGTGCGGAGGTAATGGAGCGAGTTCATCTGGTAGTGGCGGTTTGAAGCCTGCGTACACCGCGGTAACAAGCGTTACTACTGTGGATTCATCTCTTCGCGCATCGCCTTTGACGCAGTATCAAACTCCGACATTTTCGGTTGCAAGCATGCAACCAGCATTCATTTCCTATACCAGTACCACCGAATTCGGCGTGTACTGGAAAGGAACATTCTTGCCAGTACCGTCGGACATTGCGGCATTGTCTAGGAAGACTTCGCCAAAGGTCAAAGATGCGATCGTATTCGGAAACTACGGCGGCACAAACGGTTTTGCCTACAACTGGCAGATCGGAACGGTCGTCGGCTTGTTCCTCGATCAGACGCCACTTGCTGTTTCCAACGATGGAAAGGTGGTTTGGTTACGCTGGGGCAGTCAGTTGGTTGAGTGGAATATTGTTTCGCAAAAGCAATCGTTCCTCGACCTTCCGTCTGACGCTGCGGCGGCATCCGACACCACAGTGCTCTTTGGAGCAAAATCGGGGGAATTCGTGGTTTCGTATACCGGAACTTCCGGAAAAACCAATCTGCTTCGAATTGGTGGGCACTACGTAACTCTCTGGGGATACAAGGGGGCGCCCGCCACACCAACCGGCATGAATAGTGGTGTCGTTTCCGGAAACTCGTCGGGTTCAGGCGTCATTCCAATTTATTGGAGTAAGGACGGAATTCCACAGCCGTTGAACCTTGGTAATGACATCATGGGTGCAGTAAATGGCGTCACTGAAACCGGTGTCCTTTATGGCTACATAGGTTCAGACGTCACAAATCAGTTCGCGGTTGTTTGGCCGAGTGTGACAGCTGCTCCGACGAATGTTACGAAGATGTCCGGCACGACACTCAACGCCGTTGTAGCGGCCTGCGGAGACGGTAGTCATCTGGAACTTACGTTCGCGGGAAGGACGTATGCGGATTTTCAGACGGTCAACGTCACCTATAAGTAGCGCTGGTCAGCGCTTTCCCAAATTGACCTCAAGTCCCGCTTCTATATAAGAAGCGGGCAATTTTTTTGTACAAACAAGAGCCCCGGGACCTTATAGGTGATCCGGAGCGTCATGACCGTTGCTAAGCAGTGGTGAGACCAATTTCGGCGAGTAGATCGTCGACTTCTTTGGGCATCAAAATTGATGCGTAGCATATGCTGTGGATGTGGAATTGTATGTTTCTTGCCGCAGGCTCGAATGATTGAGGGATGACTGCCAGAATGTACCGAATCAGTTCGGTTTGCGCTGGGTTTAGTCGCTCTGTCATCAGCCAGGTTGGCGATTCGGTATCAATGGCTTGATTAGCCTGAGTTGCGAGCAAGAGCAAACATAGTAAATCTGCAGCTTTCAAGTCTTTCAATGTAAGAACTATTCCCTTACCTTCATCGAATAGTCTTTCGAGTTCGGTGAACACGACGTCTGCTGCGTACTCCACAGGTGTCTGATCCTGTAATCCAGCAATATCTCGTGCCTCCAGGGCGAGACGTTGTGCTCTAGTTACCGCTTCTTCCGAAGCACTCTCTCGGAGGGTATCAAGCAGATGCCTGCAGAAGTTCTGAATGTCAGGAAGGTGATCTTCGTTGGTCAGGTTGCAGCGACGAAACGTCACTTGTGCAAACGGGGACATTGTCGTAGTGTGATCTACGCCGGGTTTTGAAAGTCTGATTTGGTGCATTTCTTTTTCCTGTCGGATGCCCACAATAGGGGTCTCGACTGTGCCGCATTTATACCACAAAAAAGCAAAAAAGTCAATCTGTTAAGACATTTCTGATACAATGCACATATGGAAAAACTTATCGCAATTTTGGGTCAGACAGCCTCAGGTAAAACCTCACTAGGCGAGTTTTTGGCGCTCACATATGACGGTGAGATCGTTTCAGCTGATGCTAAACAGGTGTATCGGGGAATGGACATCGGCACTGCTAAAGAAAAACACCTCAAAGTTCCACAACATTTAATCGATATTAAAGACCCGGGCGAGAAGGTGACAGTGGCCGAATATCAGGCGTTGGCATACCAAACAATTGATGAAATCTTGGCACGGGGAAAGCAACCATTCCTAGTTGGTGGAAGCACACTCTATGCTGAAGCGGTTACGCACGGGTACGTGTTTAATGAACAGGGAAAGAGTTCTGAGCAGGTACCTCGTTATAATGTCTTAGAAATCGCTATCCATCATGATCGGGAGAGATTAAAAGAGCGGGCAGCAGGGAGGTTACGCGAACGAATTGCACAAGGTCTTCCAGAAGAAGTACAGGGGTTACTTGATGCTGGTGTGTCCCCGACCTGGCTTGATCATTGCGGTATAGAGTATAAATATTTCTCTAAATATATTCTCGGTGAACTAACGCTTGAGGAGGCTACAGCCAAGACAATTACTGCAATAAATCAATATATTAAACGCCAATATACGTGGTGGCGGCGTCACCCCGAAATTCAGTGGGTACAGGAGCCAGAAGAGGCAGTAGTCATAGTTAATAGGTTTCTCGGTCGGTGATCACGTGCTATACTAGGCTATATGCCTGAAGAAAAAGTTACCGAACAACCTGATTCCCCGGCCAGCAAGCCAGGAAAATCCGTTGAAGGACTTACCAAAAAAGTTGCGGCAAAAGTTGGAAAAGCAGCCCGACCGCTCTTTAAGAAGGTTAAAGATGCGATGCCTGGCAAGGAAGTTGAGCCTATTGAAGACCCAACTCCACTTCGACCGCTTCTTGTTGAGTTTCGTGATGTTACCAAGCAATACGGTAATCACATCGCACTCAATAACATTTCTATTAAATTTTACAAAGGTGAGTTCCTGAGTATTGTAGGTCCTTCTGGTGCTGGAAAATCTACCCTTATTAAATGTTTGACTCTGCAAGAACGACCAGATTCGGGTCGTATTATTGTAGCTGGTCGCGACATCACCCTGCTCAAAGATCGTGATTTACCGTACTACCGACGTAAAGTTGGTATTGTCTTCCAAGACTTTAAACTTTTGCCTGCAAAAACAGTCTATGAAAATGTAGCATTTGCACTTGAAGTTTCCGGAACCCCTGGTCGCGAAATTAAGAGTCGCGTAGAAGTGATGCTTGAAACTGTGGGAATGCTTTCTAAGCGAAACAACTTTCCACACGAACTATCAGGTGGTGAGCAGCAACGTGTCGTTATTGCACGTGCCCTTGTGCATGATCCTAAAATTCTTATTGCTGATGAGCCAACCGGAAATCTTGATCCAGTAAATACGTGGGAAATTGTTGAATTGCTCTACAAGATCAATAAGTCAGGTACGATGGTAATTCTTGCAACCCATGATCGCGAAATTGTGGATGCGCTTAAAAAGAGGGTAGTAACTATGCGAGCCGGAACTGTTGTGGCTGACCAGGAGAAAGGGGTTTACTTAGTATGAGAACCTCCTCACTCAACGTACCAGTAGTACGTCTCCTCCCGGTACTCAAATCTTCCTTGAAATCCATTCAAATAAGGAGGTTCTCGTGAACAGCTTCCTCCGCGTCTTAGGCTATGGTGTACAGGGTTTTCGTCGCAACCTATGGTTGTCAGTTATTGCAATTATTACACTAACGATGACCTTGCTGACAATTACAGCGTTTACAGTTGGTGATATTGTTGCAACCAAAAAGTACCAAGAGTTCAGCCAGGACAAGATAGACTATGTTGTCTACATTCAGGATTCGGCAAGTGATCAAGATTTCAATGCGTTATACGATCAAATAAAGGCGCGCCCAGAAGTTCAAACTGTAACAGTTGTAAGTAAGTCAGACGCACGAATTAAGTTTGAACAGGATCATAAAGATCAGCCAGTGCTACAAGGCTTGATCACCGACGATAATAATCCATTGCCTCGCTCGATTGTTGCTCATTTCGTAGATCCGAATAGCATTTCAGTCTTTAACACCTTTATTTCAGCTGATCGATATAAAGGAGTGGTTGATAGTACGAGTTACAAAGACAATGCGACAAGTATTGATAATTATTTGCACTTCACCAAGATTCTTCGCATATTTGGTCTCTTCTTTACCTGCTTCTTTGTTCTGATAGCTGTACTGGTGGTGCTGAATACAATCCGTCTCGCTATTTTTGCCCGTCGTACCGAAATCGAAGTAATGCGCTTAGTGGGTGCGACCCAGCGCTATATTAGAGGGCCGTTCATTGTTGAAGGTATACTCTTTGCGGTAATAAGTACGCTTATCAGTACGATACTTACAGGTATTATGCTGCAGCAAATCGATAATCTCGTTCAGCAAACTACCGTTACTGGTCTTGGTAATCAAATCGCACAACTTTTCTCAAGCACAGTTCGGATGAATGGCGTAAGTGAGGTGACAAGTTTGCTTCTCTATCTCTTCGCAATTCAGCTTATTTCAGGACTTGTTCTCGCTACAATGTGTAGCATGTTGGCGGTACGACGTTATTTGAAAGAGTAGATTTTTCAAGTTCGTTTCAGGATTTCCCACTATTTTAGTTGATCGTTAAGCTTGTATTGCACACATGAAGATTCCAACTCTCTCTCGTTCTCTTTCTCGAAAAATTGGTGTTGTTCTCCTTTCACTTGTAGTACTTGCTGGTGTTGGATTTGGTGGGTTTTATATAGGTGTGCGAAAAGCTCCGACCTCACCAGATGGAAAACCGGATCTAGGCCTTTTCTGGAAAGCTTGGGATATTGTTAACGCGAATTTTGATGGTGATACTATGAATAGTACTGGTCGTGTAGATGGAGCAATCTCAGGAATGGTTTCTAGTTTGAAAGATCCGTTTACATTTTACCTTGCACCAAGTGAGAATAAATTATTCCAATCTGATCTGCAGGGAAACTTTGGAGGAATTGGTGCAGACCTTATTTCGGATAATGGTCAGTTGACTATACAGTCTGTACTTTCAGGTACACCAGCTGAAAAAAGTGGTCTTCTTGCTAAAGATATTATTATTAAAATTGATGGTAAAAAGGTAGCAAATATGCCTTTTAATGATGCTATTAATGCAATTCGAGGAACCAAGGGTACTGTTGTTACGCTCAATATTGAACGAGCAGGGGAAACTGCCGCGCGCGATGTCTCAGTTACACGCGATACAATCACAATTAAGAGCGTGCTTACAGATACGCTCGGTGCTGATAAGAATATTGGCTACATCAAAGTGAATGAGTTTGGCCAAGATACCACACAAGATTTCATGACAGCATTGCAAGGTGTGGTTAAAGAAAATCGCAAGGGGTTGATTATTGATCTACGTAACGATCCAGGTGGCTACCTTGATGCTGCTAAGGCAATGATTGGCATGGTGCTACCGGCAACTATTACGAGTGATCAGGCAGTGCTAAAGAAGCGCGTTGCGGTGCTCGAGCGAAGCAAAGATGGTTCCGAGAACCAAGATGTTGCAGGAGATACAATCATTGCACCGAATCTCCCAATCGTTGTACTTGTGAACGGGGGAAGTGCCTCAGCGTCAGAAATCTATGCAGGTGCAATGAAAGATTATAAACGCGCAACAGTTTTGGGGACTCAGACATTTGGAAAGGGAAGTGTTCAAACCTTAATAGATCTTGGGAACGGTGGTAGTATTAAAGTAACGATTGCAAAATGGTTTACACCACTTGGTGTGGGAATTGATGGCAAGGGGATTACTCCAGATATAGTTGTAGATCTTCCACAGTCAGTAGTCCCCTCAACTTCTGATGTTCAAATCCAAAAAGCACTCGACATTCTCACTAAGTAGCACACCTACATGGCAGATTTGCCACCATCCTCACAACCGTTACCACCACTGCCAACTTCCCCTTCATCAACTCCCCCGGCAGTTCAGCAAGATTCTGCTGACAGTGGAGAGGATCTGTCTTCATTAAGTCCGCTTGCAGTTCTGCAGAAGCGGGGTTCTGCTCCGATGCATGTTCCACCTGTTCTACCGACTCCACCAGCACCTATTCCTCCAGTACTTCCGAGTGCGCCTGCTCCTGTAATGCCTGCCCCAGTATTACCGACACCAGTAATGCCGGCACCAGCATTTAAAGTACCCGAAGCTCCGCAGTCACCAACTCTGCCAGTTCTACCATCGTTACCGGTTCAACCTGTGCAGTCAGTTCCACCTGTTCTACCGACTCCACCAGCCCCATTGAATATGGCGACACCCCCGGCTTCAACCGGAAGTCCACTTGATGTAGATATTGATCGTGATGAGTTGCTGCAGGATGCTTCAGTAGTTCCACAACAAACATTTATTCTACCTACGCCACCACGTGTGCCAGTTGCTCCGACACCTCCTGCTCCGGTTGTGCGCGCACAGCAAGTTGCACCAACGTTACCTGTTCAACCTACTCAGTCGACACTTCCTACTGCACCAGCTCCGACACAGCAAGTACCAGTTCAAAAGCCGCTCGCTCCTCTACCTGCAGCTCCAGTTGCACCGGTTGAGCATCCAGCATTACCGTTACGTCCTGTACAACCAAAGGCGCCAACTCCATATGTTCCTGTGGCAAATCAAGCACGTTCACCGTTTCCGCCTAAATCAGCAGCACCGCTTTCACCAGTAAACATGGCTGCAAGCCCAGATGTGCATGAAATGGCAAGTGTGCATCATCACCGAATGATTTTATTTTCTACAATTGTCGGTGGAATTGTTGCGGTTCTCCTTCTTGTAGGAGGAATGTATGCCTTGGCAGACAATGGCACCCGAGTTCCGTTCTTTTATACCTATATTTCTGGCTTAAATGGTTCGGCACTTAGTCAGAGTCAGAATGCACAGGCAAAAATTGCAGCGATGAACTCGTACAAATATGTGAGTAGTTCATCAATTGTGCTTGATTCAGGGGGAACTTCTACTGATACCTCAAGTAGTTCTGCACCGGTATATAAGTTAGTGGTTACCATTCCAAAAGGACAAGTCACAAATAATGGTGATACAAATGTGGCTGACTACCAGGTTGCAGCTAACGGAAATCCTGAAGTACCAGTAACTGTCTTAACGAGTAAGGCAAGTATGATTGCTTATTTTCCAACTGATCAGTCAAAAGATACTGTATTGGTAAAAAGTGATCAGGTGAATCAAACACTTCTGGCGGCGGCGATCACACCTCTTACTGCTCAAACTATGGTAAAAGCAGTAAAGAGTGAAGTCTCATACCAAAAATCGACGTTGGCAGGACGAACAGTTGCTGCATATAATGTCGGGTATGACTGCGCGGTGTTACAGGCTAAATTGCCTACTGGATTCACTCTTGATACATGCGCGGGAACAATTGCGTATATGTGGAAGTCGACTGATGTGCTTGGCGGGCTACCTGCGGAAGCTTCAGTAAAAGCAGCTCTGAGTTATCAGGGTAAAAAGTATGCATACTCTTCAGATTTCCAGTACGTAGATTGGAATGGTGTGCTTGGAAATGGTACATCTGAAGGTGATTTGGTCTTGATCAATAATGTTAAGACAACTGATATCGTAACTGCACCAATCTCGGCGCAAGGAATGATCTCACGCTTAGGAATAAATTTTTCACAAATTCCTCACGACACAACACTTGATGCAACTCAAGGCGATGGTACAGCAGTAGTTGCGATTACTCCGAGTGGAGAGTCAACTGCAACGGTTGTTGATGCGTTAGTTTCTTCAGCGCAAGTTCCCCCTCAACCAGCTTCGGATGCCGCTAAGGCACGAGATGTTCAGCGCAAAAAGGATCTCTCAGATATCCAACAAGCTCTGATTGCATATAAAGCAAAAACTGGAAGTTATCCGATAGTAGCTACTGGTGATCAGGTGGCAAGTAACTCAATACTCTTTTCTTCTCTGGTTCCTACCTATTTAACCAAAATGCCACTTGATCCTTTGAAGGGAACCTACTACTATTACTACCAGTCATCTGATGGAAGTGCGTATTCATTACGTGCTGTACTCGAAAATGCATCAGATTCGACTGCGAAGAAAGGGGCGGTTTTCTCCTTTTACGAACTCAGTAGTAAATAACATATACCACTATGACAGTTGTCTATATTATCCTCGTCGTTCTCGTTATATTTTTCCTTTGGTTGGCTAGTGCCTACAATGGACTGGTTTCGCTCAAGAATCGCACTGATGAAGCCTGGGCAGATATCGACGTCCAGTTGAAGCGTCGGTACGATTTAGTACCAAAGCTGGTTGAATCTGTGAAGGGGTATGTAAAGCAAGAGAAGGATGTCCTTGAGAATGTTACCCAAGCACGTGCAAATGCTATTGCTGCTGGAGGAGGTGTTGATGCAAAAGCTCAGTCTGAAAACGCGCTTACAGGTGCACTCCGAAGTGTTTTCGCAGTTGCTGAAAATTATCCAGATCTAAAATCTTCAGCTAACTTCCAACAATTTAGCTCAGAAATGAGTGATATCGAAGATAAGATTCAGGCAGCTCGCCGATTCTATAATGCCAATGTGCGTGACTACAATATTAAGATTGAAGTAGTTCCAACTAGTTTCTTTGCAAAGAAGCTTGGGTTCTCACAGAAACAACTCTTTACGTTAGATGACGATGTTGCAGCTCGCGAAGACGTTGCTGTAAAGTTTTAAGGGTCGCTCGATGACCCTCTATACGCAGGTTAGTTCGAATCGGTCAAAAACGATGGTGTTTTTGGTTGTTTATGTTGTGCTTATTACAGCGCTGGGATGGGTTATTTCACAGGTCTACGGCAATGTAGATATTCTCTTTTTGGCGGGTATTATCGCAGTAGTACAAGGATGGGTGAGTTTTTACTACTCTGATTCATTGGCGCTTGCTGCTGCGAAGGCAATTCCCATGGATAAAAAGCAATTCCCAGAAGTGTATCGCGTTGTTGAGAATCTGAGCATTACCGCTGGTTTGCCAATGCCAACGTTATATGTGCTTGATGACGCTGCAATTAACGCATTTGCAACCGGTCGTAGTCCTGAAAATGCTTCCATTGCAGTAACACTTGGGGCAATTCAGCGTTTAAATGAGAACGAACTCACTGGTGTATTAGCGCATGAGCTTTCGCACGTGGGAAATGAGGATATTCGCTTGATGAGTATGGTCATGGTGATGGCAGGGTTGATTGCCCTGGTTTCAGATATCTTTTTGCGCTCGATGTGGTGGGGTGGCGGTCGCCGTCGCGATAGTAATAATAACGGTGATAGTGGTCAGCTCTTCTTGATTCTCGCTATTGTGATGGCAGTGCTTGCTCCAATTGCGGCCACACTTATCCAGTTGGCAATTTCCCGTAAGCGAGAGTTTATGGCAGATGCAAATGGGGTTCTCTTAACTCGTTATCCAGAGGGCCTGATTAATGCGCTCAAGAAAATCGGTGGGGATGAAGAACCGCTCGAAGTGGCGAACCGAGGAACTGCCCATATGTATTTTGCGAACCCGCTCAAAAGTCACTGGTTTGCTTCGTTGTTTGATACGCATCCGCCGATTGAGGATCGGATAAAGGCACTGCAAGAGGGTAGTGGAATGTCTCACGCCTAAAAAATCTTAACTGAGGTAAAGAACCTGGTAATTATGCCAGGTTTTTGGTAGTATACTCGGTATCATGTTCTTCATGGATGAAAAGAGTGCTCTGCACTACATTGACAAAGTTGGCGGAAAAGAAATTCGCCTTGACCTAGATACACTCTGTTGCGCAATACGTTCGCGTAGGCTCTTCGGATTTTTACAGTCGGAAAATTTAGATCTACAGGGTTTGCAGGGAACTCTAAATGAGATTCGTGCGCTTGAATTTCTTGTCGCTTCACAGAAGTATGAAAGCGAGGTAGACGAGTACATTAATACTGCGTTCTTTCTGGCAGACTACGTTTGCAAGCTTCGGTGTAAAAACTGCTCTGAAGATCTTGGCACAATTGCTCTCCTCTGTCGGGCAGCGATATCGATAGAAGCCATTGTTCAAGAGTTCGGAATTAAGATCGCCTATTGTGTGCGAAAGGTGCGAGACGGTCTAGCGGCAAGGGAATTATTTTTCCCGCCAGAGGCGTTTGACGCTGCCATGATTTATACTGCATATTTCTTGTACGGCACAGAAGAAGCGGTGCATAAGATGGATTTCACAGACGAAAAATCTGAAGAAATTCAGAAGGTGCTGTTACAGCTAGTAGAATTGATTGAGTCTATTTCAATTGACTCACTAATGCTGAGTCAAATTGATTGCTATTTTAATTTATTGACAACAATTAGCTACATTTAGTGTCTCATGGTGCCACCGGGTCTTCCCGATGGCACCCTTTTTGTTAGAATGTACCTATGAACATATCAGATCTCCAAACCGCAACGACACGAGCTGCCCAGTTACGCACCGAAATCAATCGGCAGCGCTACCTTGTCCATGTGTTGAATCGAGAAGAAATGTCGGAAGCAGCACTTGATTCGCTTAAGCATGAGCTTTTTAAATTAGAAGAAGCCTATCCAGAGCTCATAACGGCCGATTCGCCTACCCAACGTGTGGCCGGGAAGCCGGCTGAGGGTTTTACGAAGGTTCAGCACGAGCGTCGTATGTTATCGCTTAATGATATTTTTGACTATCAAGAATTGCCTGAGTGGCGGGAGCGATGTGCAAAATTAGTTGGTACTGAGCGCATGAATGCTGCCCAGTATTATGCTGAAGTAAAATTGGACGGGTTTGCAATTTCGATTATGTACCAAGATGGTGTACTGCAGCAGGCAGCAACTCGAGGTGATGGTACAACTGGTGAGGATGTGACGATGAATGTGCGAACGATCGAGGCAATTCCGCTCAATTTAGTAATTCAGGAAGAAGGTCTAACACAAGACATTCGTGAACTTGCTCAAAATGCGCTACGGGGACGATTTGAAGTGCGTGGTGAGGTCTACATTAGTAAGGCAGACTTTTCAGAGTTAAATCAGATTCAGAAAGAGTTGGGTAAGCCTGAATTTGCCAATCCACGCAATCTTGCGGCTGGTTCCATGCGTCAGCTAGATTCTAAATTAACAGCTGCGCGCCGGTTGCGTTTCCTTGCGTATGCGGTGCCAACTGATTGTGGTCAATCTACTCACGAACAAGAACATCAACTCGCCAAAGCGCTTGGTATTCCAGTCGAGCCGAATAGTCGACTTTGTGCCTCTGTCGAACACATTCAAACCTTTTTGGAAGAGTGGGAAGAAAAGCGTAAAACGCTTCCGTACGGCACTGATGGAGCAGTGGCAAATATTAACGATCGTGCCCTGTTCGAAGAATTAGGTGTGGTTGGAAAAGCTCCGCGTGGGGCAGTTGCATTTAAATTTTCTGCCGAACAATCGACGACAGTTGTGCGCGATATTGTATTGCGGGTTGGACGCACTGGTGCGATCACTCCTACAGCTGTGCTGGACCCAGTACGTATTGCTGGTTCAACTGTTTCTCGGGCAACGTTGCATAATGCCGATGAAATTGCCCGTAAAGATATTCGTATTGGTGACACAGTTATTTTGCAAAAAGCCGGGGATATTATTCCTGAAGTTGTTGAAGTTATTCTGGGATTGCGTCCTGAATCTGCACAGCGCTACCAATTTCCAGAGCAACTGTACGGTGTGCCAGTGATTCGTCGGGAGGGTGAAGTTGCTCACTATGTTGATGTAACCGCTGTGGCACGAGTTGCTGAAGGTGAGGGCGAGGCAGTTGTAGTTGATGAAATCTTTAAGCGCAAACTTGAGCATTTTGCTTCGCGTGGTGCCATGGACATTACTGGTCTCGGTGAAAAAGTAGTCTCACGTCTGGTGGATGCCGGACTAGTGAATAGCTTTTCTGATTTGTACACACTTACAGTCCAACAACTTCTTACAGTTGAAGGCTTTGCCGATCTGTCTGCCCAAAATTTGGTTGAGGCAATTTCTGAAAGTAAGATGCGACCGTTTCAACGCTTCCTATTTGGACTCGGCATTCGTCACGTGGGCGCAGAAACTGCGGTAACACTGGTTGGGTTCTTGCGTGACTTCGGTACTCCTGGTCAAGGAATGTTACTCCGAGAGTTGGTTGGAATTTTGCGAGATGTAACACTTGAGCAATTCACTGCCCTACCAGACATTGGTCCGGTGGTTGCCGAAAGTTTGTATCAGTACTTCAATAATGAACATGAGCAGGACGTCCTTGATCAACTTATTAATCTTGGTGTGGTAGTTCCATTGCAAGTTCCTGAACAGGGTGGGGAAGGGGTATTTACTGGAAAAACAGTTGTTCTCACAGGAACGCTTGAAGGGTATAGTCGCGAAGAAGCAGCTGAAATAATCCGCAGCAACGGTGGCAAAATTAGTTCAAGTGTAAGCTCTGAAACAAGTTATGTTTTGGCCGGCGATAAGGCAGGTAGTAAGCTGCAAAAAGCTGAACAGCTAGGAGTGGCAGTGCTCAGTGAAGATCAATTTAATGCTATGCTGGCAAAGAATTGAGTTTTCCAGGGCGTGATCCGCTTGCGAGCCAGAGAAGGATAAAACTTCCAATTAAGGTGGTAATGCTGACAATAATAAAGGTGTCAGAGAAGCCAATCAGCTGCACTAATCCAGCTCCAACAGCGGCGGCAATGGCTGTGCCAATACTAGCCACAGTGTTATAGAGGCTCCACTCATATCCTTCGTGGTGCTTGTCTAAATGAGTACTCCAAAGACTAAGCCAACATGGATAGGCGAGGCCTGCTCCAATTCCGCGTAGTAATTGGGCAAAGTACAGTGTGGAAATATGAGTGGCAGGGATAAATAATATGCTAGAAGCTGACATTAAAATACTGCCCCAGACCAGAAACTGGCGCTGCATTTTTGGGTGAGAATCGCTGTATCGTGAAAAGGGAAGTTGAACCACAGCTTTCATAAATAGGTAAATGAAGCTTGCAATTCCGGCAGCAGTTATTGAACCACCAGTTATATTGTCTTTGACAAAAATCGCCAGCACTGGTGTAACAAGGCCAAAGCCAGTAAAGACAAACAAGTCGGAAAGCATGAGTAAACGAATCGTACGGTTCATTTGACAGGTATTAGGGGCGGGCAGATAATTAACCAATGACACATATCCATACTACCAAAAAAGCAGCAGTCGTATTTGCAGTTGTTGCTGTGCTTGCTATATTTCTACCGACGCTCGAGATTCCTCTCAATATTGGAAATGTGTTGAATGCAACTTCAATTTTTTATAGCGTCTTACTCGGGTTTTACATTGCTAGTGCGATGACAAATTTGAGTCGGCTCAAATCGTTGGTTGCAATTGAAACTGGAGGTATTATTTCGGTGTACCACCTCTGTAAAATTGCACTGCCAAACAAACTTGATACGATTCGTGAGTCAATCGATCGCTATTTAATTAAGCGCTTCGATTACGAAGTTTCAGATTATACCGAACCAACAACTGAAGAATTTTTTGCAATCTTTGATGTATTGAAAGGTGCAGACCCTAAATCAGCTGGAGAAGTTTCAGCAATGAACTATATTGCTGAAGCGCATTATTACATTGCACAAGCTCGTCGTGAAATTACAATCGTAGGTGCTAAAATAGTTTCTGGAACTTCCTGGGTTGTGCTTAATCTACTCTCGTTCATGATTGTGCTGATGATCTTCCTCATGCGCGATGGTGGAATTGCTTCTACAATTGTAACCATCTTTTTGTCATCTTCGGCGATTATCTCACTGTTCATTTTGGATGATGTTGACGGTAATCGATTTGGTGAGGAAAAGTTCTCAGTTGAAACCTATCAGGCTGTATTTAAGGCAATTGGAAATCTTCCGTATTATCCGCATATCTTTGTATTAACAAGTCGATATAAGCCAAAAGAAAAAGTATATCGAACAGGTACTTCGGCACATATTATACAAATTGGTCATGCAAAGTCGTGATTAAACTTCCAGAATCTGACGCCGTCATTTTTGACATGAACGGCACCATAATTGATGATGACATTTTTCACGAACAAGCGTTCGTTGAGTTCTTTCGGGTGCATAACTTGCCGTATTCTGTGGAAGACTTTCGACGTGATCACCGGGCGGCGCGAAGTAATGAAATTATGGAAGCGCTATTTGGACATTTGTCGCAGGAAGAAAGTAATAAACTGGCTGAAGAAAAAGAAACGATTTATCGGCGCCTCTATGCTCCGCACATCCACGCTATTCCAGGGTTTCTTGATTTCATTGAACAGTTGCGAGCTCAGGAAACACCAATTGCACTTGCGACATCTTCACCACAATTAAATGTGAGTTTTACCATTGATGCTCTCGGGTTGCAGTGGAAGTTTAATCAAGTTGTGACTGGACGAGAAGTGGTAAACCCAAAACCTAGTCCTGAAATCTACTTTTTAACAGCTGAGCGTTTAGGTGTAGATCCGTCCGAATGTCTCGTTTTTGAAGACTCGCCAGTCGGAATTGCTGCAGCAGTTGCGGCGGGAATGCGCGTGATTGTGCGTGGTAAAACTGATAATATCTCTCCGCTCATTTTGGGGTGTATTTCCGATTACACCGAAGTTGAACTATAGTACGTCGTTGAAGGTGGAAACGCGCCCAAACATCTGGTAGCATACCTGTATATGAATGAGCTATCTCGCGACGATATTCGTCACTTATCCCATCTTTCCCGCCTCGAACTCACCGATGAGGAATATGCGCGTTACGCAACGCAGCTTTCTTCAGTGGTGCAGTATGTTGCCCAACTTCAAAGTGTCGATACAAGTTCGGTTCAAGCACATCTTGGTGTGACTGGATTAACCAATGTATTAGCTGATGATGTTGTACGTGAAAAAGGTACGCCTGCAGACATTGAGCCGATGGATGTTATTAATAAGGCACCGCGTCATCATGGTCGGCTGATTGAGGTTCGCGCAGTATTGGGTGGAGAGGTAGGTGCAGCATGAGTGTGAAAACCTACGTCAACAAACCGCTTAATGAGCTGACAATTGAAGAAACAGCTAAAGGATTAGCTGAAGCAGTGTTCACTTCTCGTGAAATTACCGAAGTTTGCCTAGAACATATCGAACGCCACGATGGTGAAATTAATAGTTTTGTCACAATTACGGCTGATCTAGCACGATCTCAGGCTGATGCTTCGGATGCTCGTCGGGCTTCAGGAAAAACACTTGGAATTCTCGACGGTGTGCCGTACAACTTGAAGGATGTCTTCGCAACCGATGATTCCCCAACTACAGCATCATCCCACATGCTGGAAGGTTGGGTAGCGCCGTACAATGCTACAACGTATCGCAATCTTCGTGATGCTGGAGCTGTGTTACTTGGTAAAACTAACACCGACGAATTCACCATGGGAACCTCGTCTGAAACGTCGTACTTTGGCGTATCGCGTAATCCATGGAATCCAGAACACGTTGCTGGAGGTTCAAGTGGTGGCCCAGCTGCAAGTATTGCAGCTCATATGAGCATCTTCTCAATTGGAACCGACACAGGCGGATCCATTCGTTTGCCGGCTGCATTTTGTGGAGTAACTGGCTTGAAGCCAACCTATGGTCGCGTCAGTCGGTTTGGTGAAATCGCCATGGCGTCATCACTTGATCAAACTGGTCCGATTACAAAAACCGTGCGCGACACCGCGATTGTACTTGAGGTACTAGCTGGTAATGATCCATTGGATGCTACGTCATCGTCAGAAGTTGTACCTGTGTATAGTAAAGAATTAGGTGACATTAAAGGTTTGCGCATTGGTGTGCCAAAAGAGTTTTTTGGAGAGGGTGTACGTCCAGAATTAGAAACAGTTGTTCGCACGGCAATTGCGGATCTCGAAAAAGCAGGTGCTACGGTGGTTGAAGTTTCGCTTCCTGCTGCTATTCACTCGCTTGCTGCGTACTACATTATTGCGCCGGCCGAAGTATCCTCAAACATGTCTCGCTACGATGGAATTCGTTATGGCTATTCTGTAGAGCGGGAAGAGTCCAAAGAAAATCATACATTATACGATATTTACGCAAAAAGTCGTGCCCATGGTCTTGGTTCAGAAGTAAAGCGCCGTATTATGCTGGGTAACCACGTGCTTTCATCAGGGTACTATGATGCGTACTATACAAAAGCTGAGCAAGTGCGTGCTGTTGTACGCGAAGAATTTGAGAACATCTTCAAAACTGAAAACATTGACGTTCTCATGGCGCCAATTTCACCAAACATTGCGTTCAAAGTAGGCGAGAAGATCAACGATCCGCTCGCAATGTACAAAGAAGATGTACTTACTGTGCCAGTCAATATTTCTGGAACGCCAGGTATGAGCGTGCCATGTGGCATTGTTGACGATTTGCCAGTCGGGTTACAAATTATCGGACCACGCTTTGGTGAAATTGCGGTTTTACGGGCAGGGGCAGCCTTCCAATCTATTACTAATCATCACCTTCAGAAAGCTAATCTCCTGTCATGAAGCCGAGTACTTTAGTTATTATTGCCGTTGTATTACTCATCCCAGTTATTGCATTTTTTGCAACTCGGGACTCATCCACTAACTCATCGCCTGTGACCACTCCAACCCCAAGTCCATCCGCTACTGGCTACACTGCTCCTGCAGATGCAGTAAGCGCAACTAAAGTTGTGCTCAAAACCGACAAAGGAAATATTACCATTGATCTCTTCCCAGACGTTGCTCCGCTCGCTGTAAAGAATTTCGTTACTCTTGGTAAAAGTGGGTACTACACCAATACATTCTTCCACCGCATTATGAAGGACTTCATGATTCAAGGTGGTGACCCAACAGGCACAGGAAGTGGTGGTTCAAGTATTTATGGTACTGGGTTTAAAACTGAAACAAATTCAGCAAAACAGTTCCACAAGGGAACGTTAGGAATGGCTCGTACCTCAGATCCAAACTCAAATGGAAGTCAGTTCTTTATTGTTACTGCAACTGATCAACCAAGTTTGAATAATCAGTACACTGTGTTTGGTCAAGTTGACGATGATGCGTCAATGGCAGTAGTGACAGCGATTGCAAGTGTTCCTACAACTACAAATCCAAACACTGGTGAAAATAGTGTACCGAGCGTGCAGGTTCACGTTACCGGTTTTGATATTATTCAGTAATATATTTTTATGGCTGAGTATCGTGGAAAAAAAGGCAAGAAACAGAACTCTGAAAGTAGTGAGGCAGTAATTGTTGAAGCAATTTTACGAGGTATTTGGACCATAATTAGCTTTCCGTTTCGTGGTAAAGCAAGTAGGGGTCCGCGAATTGCACCTGCTATTGCATCGCAACTTGCAAGTCACTGGCCTGATATCGAAACGCATCTCCACGCCCAGCAAACACTTGCGTTAGCAGTTTCTGACGCTGACAAGTTATTGGATGCAGCCATGCAGGCTGCGTCGATTCCTGGCAAGAATATGGGTGAGCGCTTAATGCAAGCAAAAAACATTTTTGGTAAAGATTTATACCAGCGTATTTGGGATGCCCACAAACTGCGTAATACTCTTGCCCACGAAATGGGTACGCAGGTATCAAGTGTTGAAGCATCATTTGCAGTTTCAACTTTTCGCTCAGCTCTGCGTGAATTAGGAGTGCCTGTATGAGTTCGCTACCGTACCGATATATTGTTGGCTTGGAAGTTCATGCCGAGCTGAACACTGAAACTAAGATGTTCTGCCGATGTGTGAATAAGCCTTTTGGTAGTGAACCGAATACAAATGTGTGTCCGGTCTGTTTAGGGTTGCCAGGAACACTTCCGGTACCTAACCGTGAAGCAGTTAAGAAAACCATTTTGGTTGGTTTGGCATTGGAAAGCACTATTCCAAAAATATCGAAGTGGGATCGCAAGCACTACTTTTACCCGGATAGTCCAAAGGCGTACCAGATTTCGCAGTCCGATATGCCACTTTGTGTGGGTGGGCATTTAGATTTACTTGCGCCGGATGGTTCAGTAGAAAGTACTGTCCGATTTGAGCGAGTTCACCTAGAAGAAGATGCTGGCAAACTTCAGCATGCTGCCGGCGGAGTAAGTCACGTTGACTTAAATCGTGCTGGGGTTCCGCTGATTGAAATGGTTTCAAAACCAGACCTGACATCACCTGAACAAGCTCGGCGGTTCTTGCAGGAATTGCGACTCTTGGTTCGAGCTGTGGGTGTTTCTGATGCTGATATGGAAAAAGGTCAGATGCGTTGTGATGTGAACATTAACATTGCATTTGAGCATGAAGGTACAACAATTAAAACACCAATTACCGAAGTCAAGAATGTGAATTCAACCCGTGCAGTTGAACGTTCAATTGCCACTGAAGCACAGCGTCAGTACGATGAATGGATGGCAGATGGCCCAATTCGTACTCGCACCAATAAGCTAACCTCGGGTTGGGATGAAGACACAAATGAGGTGAAGATTCAGCGTGCTAAAGAAGGTGCTAACGATTATCGTTATTTTCCAGAGCCTGATATTCCACCAGTTGCAGTATACGAGCTTGCTGATCTCAATCCGAAAACTCTCGTAAAAACCTTGCCTGAGTTGCCGAATTCAATTCGGAAACAGTATGCCAAAGAAGTTGGAGCTGATCTTGAATCTATCCTTTCTGATCGGGAAGAAATTGAGTACTTTAAGCAGTATATTGCCGAAGGTATGCCTGCAAAGGTTGTAGCAAACTGGATTAAACAGGTTCCAGATTTTCTCAGTGTTGCGCAAGATGGTGACGTTCTTGCAGTGTATGGTCTGATTAAATCAGGTGATATGTCATTTTCGGCATTCAAAGAAAAAGTGGCACAATTTACTGCTGATCTTCATTCTTCACGCGAGCGAACAGCCAAAGATACAGCTCAGACCCTTGGCCTACTGCAAGTACATGATGAGAATGTGGTACAATCAGCTATAGCAGAAGTGATTGCTGCTAACCCGCAAGCTGTTGCTGATTATAAGTCAGGAAACGAGCGTATCATCGGATTCATCGTTGGACAGGTGATGAAAAAAGCTGCTGGCAAAGCCCAGCCAGCCCACGTGCAGGAAGCAGTTAAGGCAGAACTCGCAAAATAATCCTAATCATACGGTATGGAGTCGATGAGCGAGGGGGCTCAGTCTAGCTCTCAGGAAGAAACTGAAGAGTCTGAAGTCTCCAAAACAAGCGTTAAGAAATCAGCAGAATCCGTGCTTCCTGAAATTACAGAAGCCGATGCTGAAGAGCTTGGTGTAACCGGACCACCGGCAAAACACAAATCTCACCTTTGGTGGTGGATATTCGGTGTTGTTGTAGTTCTCGGTGTGTTCGCAGTGTTGGTGTGGCAGTTCAAATGGTATCAGCCAGTATATGACCGCTACCAAGCTGGGTCAGTCAGTATAAAAGTTGAAGAGGACGGTAAGTTTCCGATTCAGGATGCAACACTTATTTTAAATGGTTCAACGTATACATCTAATGCAGATGGTCGCGTTGATATTTCAAGTATCGTAGCTGGCACATATACTCTTTCATTAAAAAAAGTTGGCTATCAAGATGTTGCTGCAACACTCACGTTACATCGGGGTGTAAACGATATTCAGACAGTTGCTATCACGCGTACCCCAGATAAGTTATATGCGATTAAAGGCTTTGCTCAAGACTACGTGAGCGGTCTACCAATTACCAATGTAACAGTGACATTGGGTAACACAATTCTAAAAACTGACGCTGCTGGTGCATATACATTTGATAAGCAGCTAAATGGTGACTACACGATTAGCTTAAGTAAATCTGGCTATATAAATAAGCAGCTTACAGTAACAGTTAAAGATGCAGATAGTGTTGCTGCACAGGTTCCACTTGTTCCAGTTGGAACAGTAATCTTTACCTCAAATCAGAGTGGTAAGCGTGGGTTATATAGTATTAATTATGATGGTTCAGGCCGACAGGCAGTGGTGCCAAGTAACGGTGAAGAATACTCGCAAATGCTCTCTCCTGATGGCAAGATGATAGCCTTCTTGTCGACGCGTGATTCAGTACGAAACTCGTACGGCACAGTTGTTCCGCTTCTCTACGTATCAGGTACAGATGGTAAAAACATCAAAAAGGTCAGTGACGATATTATAAGTGGTACCGTGATCGTATGGTCACCTTCGAGTCGGTATATTTACTTTGAAGGCTACTCGGATCCTCAGCTCACAAAATCGACTAATCGCATTTTTGATGTGAGTACTGGTGTTACTCAGGATCTTGGAACAAATGATCAATGGGAAGCCTTTTCACCAGATGGTGGAACTGCGATTTATGTTACGAACACAACGGTTAATACAATTTCACAGTTTACTATTTCTACGCTCACAATGGCGAATGGTCAGCGGACAGATTTGGTAAACCAGGGGACGGGGTATGCTTCGAATATTGTCTACGCACTCGATGGTAAGAGTATTACCTATGATACTGTTTCTGGTGGTTCACATGTACGGTATAAGCTCGACCTTGCTTCTACAACTCCGCAGGTAATTGATGCTGTACGAGCTGATTCTCGAGTGTATGTGGTTTCGCCAGATAAGAAGTTGAAGGCATTTGTAGATACGCGTGACGGCAAAACTGACGTCTACATGGTAAAATTGGATGGCACTGCTGAACAGCGGCTAACAACTGTTGGGGTTGCTGCTCCTGCAGGTCCAATCACTTGGGATGTTACAAGTACGTATATTACCTTCGGTTTAAAACGTGAAGGTGAACAGGCGTTGTATGTTGTTTCTACCAAAGGTGGTGAGCCTAAAAAGGTGGTAGATTATTACGACAACTCAGCGAATTCTCAGTAATAATTGGTGAAATAATATGGTATCGGCCCTCGATATACTCTACATAGTTCTTGCCCTCTGCAGCATAGTGCTCACCGTGGTTATTGTGATATTTCTCCTTGAGGCAACAGGTGCTGTTCGTGAGGTGCGCAGCATTTCTCAGAATATTGAGCATATTACAGTCCTCATTGAGCGGATTTCACAAATTGCATTCCCTGGAATAGAAAAAGCAGCCAAAAGTGCCGATTTTCTCGGGACAAAAGTCGCTGGATTTCTAAAGAAAAAGTCAGATTGGTTTAAGTAAGCATGTATGGATATGGAAACTGAAATTACCCCTGAACACACAGTACGTACAGCGTCTAAAAAACGCGGAGGACGATTTAACTTTATCTTCCTTACGGCTGGGGTTGTTGTAATTAGTTTGTTGATTGGCCTCGTTGGTGGTGTTACTGGTTTTGTAGCACTTTCAAGTGACTCTGCGTTTGGTCGCAATGTCCGCCGCATTTTTAATATTAATGCAAATAATCCTCTTCCAATTTCAACAACGAGCCGAGTAACACTTGAAGAGAGTTCAAAGGTTATTGATGCTGCCAAGAAAGTGAAACCAGCCGTGGTTTCTATTTCAGCAAGTCAGCAGGTTGAAGATTACTTCGGTCACGTCAGTTCACAAGAAGTTTCAGGTGGAACTGGATTTATCATTAGTTCTGACGGATTAATCATTACAAATAAGCACGTTGTAAGTACGGTTGGTACCTATAAGGTTGTGCTTGATGACGGTCGTATTTTTGACGCAAAAATTCAGGCAACTGATCCATTAAATGACATTGCACTTGTAAAAATTGATGCAAAAGATTTACCAACAGTTGAACTTGGTTCTTCAGGTGATCTTCAAGTGGGTCAATATGTGCTGGCGATTGGTAATGCGCTTGGTCAGTATAGTAACTCAGTAAGCCTTGGAATTGTGTCAGGTAAGGGTCGTAGTATTAGTGCGAGCGATGCTGGTTCAAGTAGTGAGTCGCTTAGTGGTGTAATTCAGACCGATGCTGCTATCAACCCAGGTAATTCAGGTGGCCCGCTCGTAAATATGTCAGGTCAGGTAGTGGGAATTAACACTGCCATTGCTACCAATGGTTCAGGTTCTGGTTCAATTGGGATTGGGTTCTCAATTCCAATCGACAGCGTGATTTCAGTGATTAACTCAGCTCGTAAAACTGGTCAAATTGTTCGTCCATATATTGGCGTGCGTTATGTGCCGGTTGATACGTCATTCCAGCAGCAGAATAACTTGACCGTAGATTACGGCGCATACGTAAGTCCAGGTTCAACTGCAGCACAGCCAGCAGTTGTGCCAGGAAGTCCGGCCGACAAAGCAGGTATTCTGCAAGGTGACATTCTGCTTGAACTAAACGGAGAGCGAATTAATACAGATACTCCACTCACGACACTTCTACAGAAGTATAATCCAGGTGACACGGTAACCTTCAAGGTACTACGTAAAGGTGCCAACCAAGATATAAAGGTAACGCTTGATAAGCTCAACCCTTAAACGAAAAACCGCTCCGGAAGGAGCGGTTTTTCGTTAGACGATGCTGATTACTCGATCGAGTCCGGCGTAGTCTTTGTGGACGGTAACAGTCTTTTTTGGGAACACCTCGCTAATAATAGGCAGTATGAGCGGGGTTTGAGTTTCACCGTATTCAATAATGATTGCGCCATCTTTTTCGAGGTGAGTGGGGGATTCTGCGAAAAATTTTCGGTATAGGTCGAGGCCATCGCTGCCACCAAACAGGGCGATGTCTGGCTCGTAGAATACAACATCTTGCTGGGCGGCTGGGTTCATCTTCCAGGTGTCCTCAACATAGGGGAGGTTAGCAAGGATGATGTCGAATGGTCGTTTTGTGAGCTCTGGTGCATCGAACATATCGGCTTGTACCAATTTTAATACTACATTTCCGAGGGTGACTCCACGAGAAAGGGTCTCCCAGTTCTCCTTGGCAAGTTCTAATGCTTCGTTTGAAATCTCGCTGGCGACAATCGTGGCCGGGATCGCTCGCTCTGCAAGCTCTAGAGCCACACTAATAGCGATAGATCCACAGCCGGTGCCGAGTTCAGCAACTTGTACTGGGCAGGGGAGATTGCTTTCGTGGGCATGCGTTTTGAAGTGATCGCTAATCCATTCAACTGCCTGTGTTACGATCCCCTCTGTTTCTGGGCGAGGAATAAGTGCACGGTGGTCAATTTTAAATTCTCGACCATAGAACTCTTTGTTGCCAGTAATATGAGCAACGGGCTCGTTCTGCTCACGACGGGTCAGGAAGGACTCGTATTGGGTTTCTTCTGCGCTTGTGAGGGTTTGCTCGGGGTAGGTGTGCAAGTGGGCACGGCTGCATTTGAGTACTGCAGCAAGTAAAACCTCAGCATCGCGGAATGAGACTGTGCGGTTGGAAACGTCGAGTGCTTGGGTGATGGTCATAGTTGATTTGAAAATGGGTTCGTCCGCGCTGAAATTTCGCGCGGACGATCGGTATTGACGGGTTTCAGTCGGAATATTCTGGGATTTTCGCACCGTTGTCTCGGAAGAGGTTGACAAGTGGTGTGATTCCTAATTTGCTTATGCGCTCTTTATTTCCATCGCAGATGCACATAAATAAGTTGTCTGGTCCGTCTAATTGGGTGTGGAGAACTGGTATTCCTGAAAGTTTTTCAAGCAAATCTGTGTTCAAGGTGTCCGCGAAGTATCGAATTGAGAGAGCTGGTTTACCCTCTCTTACGCCGAGGTATCCGATCACATTCGGTCCGCCAAAATCGGATTTGAGGGGGAAAAAGTAGGCAGGTTCTGTACTGCCGGTGAAGGAGAAGTTTGTTTCTCGAAGTGCTTCATGAGCACAGAGCTTGATCGCGTCGATGAACGGTTTTCCAGATAGATATTCTGGAAGTAAGAGAGATTGTGTCATTTCTTCCTTGAGCGGGGTTCCGCTTGAAACTACCTTATCAAATATACTCAGGAAAAGTAAGGATAAAAAGCAAAAAAATAACTTCGCCCGCGCTTTTATGGCGCGGGCGATTGTGGCGAAGTTAAGTTAACTCGTCAAATGGGTTGGCGTGGTTACGCATTGTTGATTGAAGAATTCCAGAATCGATTTCCCCCCAGAAGTTATGACTCGATCCAGGTCTCCGTCATAGGGGCGCGCAATGACATCCTTGTCAGAGATTGCTTTGGCGAAGAGTAGTGGGTGACCACTGAAATTCTTGCGTTTGTTTTTATGTGAACCATCACTATGTCTGATAGTGAGAAAAGGCGCTCCATTAATGGTGCCAATATATGCGAAAATCAGGTGACGTTTATTGTCGGGACGTAGCTTGATGAAACCAACAGGGGAACCCTGTAAGTCGATGGTTGTCTCGGACAATTTAGAGACTCCAAATGTTTCAATGAATTGGCGAAAAACTTTCGCTGATGGCGACTGATCGGTTACGATATCTTCCATGTTCGTGTTAGCGGATCGATTCCGCTTCCAACAACCATACCAAAAAAATCCTGTGAACGTAAGTACCTAAATATTGGCCTGCAAACGGAGTTCGGCCTTATACGCATCAAGAAGAGCGGTGAGAATATCATCCATATCACCATCCAAAATCACCGGAATATTAGACCAAGACTGGTTAATGCGGTGATCGGTAATACGATCTTGGGGAAAATTGTATGTGCGAATTTTTTCGGAGCGGTCACCGGTTCCAATCTGGGAAAGGCGGGTTTGGGCACGTTCAGAAGCCAGGCGCTGACGCTCACTTTCGTAGAGGCGGGCACGCAAAACTGACATCGCGCGGGCTTTGTTTTTAATCTGAGAACGTTCGTCCTGTGACGTAACCATGACACCGGTTGGTTTGTGGGTAATACGCACGGCTGAGTCAGTTGTGTTCACGTGCTGTCCACCTGCACCACTTGAGCGGTACACGTCAATTTGCAGGTCAGAATCGAGAATCTCGATATCTGCCTCCTCTGCCTCAGGTAAAATAGCTACAGTGGCAGCTGAAGTGTGAATACGACCCATCTTTTCGGTTTCAGGAACTCGTTGTACACGGTGTACACCACTTTCAAACTGGAGGGCACGAAAAACCTCGTCGCCAATA
This sequence comes from uncultured Candidatus Berkelbacteria bacterium, assembly GCA_903834195.1. Classification (GTDB taxonomy): domain Bacteria; phylum Patescibacteriota; class UBA1384; order CAILIB01; family CAILIB01; genus CAILIB01. Next base: position 50,999 of record CAILIB010000037.1, read on the forward strand.
ATACTGGCCACGACTTCTTTAATGCCGCCAAGTTCGGAGCGGTTCAAACTGGTAACTTCAACTTTCCAGCCAACCTTTTCAGCATAACGACTGTACATCCTGAATAATTCACCGGCGAAAAGCTCGGCTTCATCACCGCCAGTACCGGCTCGAATTTCCAGAATTACATTCTTGCTCTCATCTGGATTACTTGGGAGAAGCATATCTTCAAGCTGAGTATCAATGGTGGCTTTTTGAGTGCGAAGATCTTCAAGTTCCATCTCAGCCATTCCGGCGAGATCGGCATCACCCGCAGTGAGGAGTTCTTCGTTATCGGCGATCTGCTTTACCAATGCTTCTTGCTGTTCATAAAGCTTAATGAGTGACGTCACTTTTTGGTGACGACGGTTCACATCAGCAGCTTTGCGCTGGTCATCATACAAAGAACTGTCCTGGAGGGCCAGAGACAGCTCTTCGTGCTCCGAGCGGAGCGATGCCAAATTGGAGCTAGGCGTTGGATTCATCCTTGGCGGATGTTTCAGCTTTTGCGGCCTGACGAACAAGAAGTTCAGCCTGACGGGTTTCAGCAAGCTTTTGACGAGCCTGGAACTTATCTACGCGTCCTGCTGTGTCAACGAGCTTTGACTTACCGGTGTACAGTGGGTGACACTGTGCACAGATTTCTACGCGAAGGTCACCTTCTTTTGTGGAGCCGGTTTGAAACGTGCTTCCGCAAGCGCAGGAAACGGTAATCTGGTGGTAGGTTGGGTGTGTTTTGGTTTTCATAGCTCTTGGATTGTATCAAAGGTTGACGATAATTGGAAGTACCCGGGGATTCATTGTGGTTCAGAAGGCTCTACAGGTTGACAAATCTGTTGTTTTGTGATAGAATTTTGGCCATCAACAGGTTAGGGAAACCTTTTACCTGTGTTGCCGCGATTGCGCGGAGGGAACCAAATGAGAATTATATTTACTGCTACTGCCTTGTTCTTCGTCATTTTGAGTTCTGCCTTCGCGCAGGGCTCCGGAGGGCAGATGCACCCTCTTACTCCATCAGAAATCGCCAAACTGAAGCTGCAGGAGAAAATCTATGCAGCCCAGTCAATGGTGGCTGAAGGAGTGGTCTGGAGCAATTCAGATCAAACTGCCTTCAAGCTGGTTAACCCTAAAACAGGAAAACCGGTTTCGCCGTTCATCGTTGTTATCCCCGACGGGATGAGCTACGATAAAAACCACTGCTGCAAACCATTTTTATATGATGCAGCGGCGAGCAAGGCATTCGCCAGGGCACCGCTCGCCAAAAAGAAGCTTAAGGTCTTTCAGACCTTCTGCCCAGGCAATAAGCCGCCTAAGTTTATGTATTGGGTTACGGGGATAACAATCCACCACAAGTAACCCACCCAACGCCACCCAGAGTTTCTGCGGTGGCGTTCGTTTTTTTAGAACATATATGCAACCACTGACTGAGTAGAAGGTATTATTCCGTATATTACCCCAGGAGTATAGGTAGTGGTTGTGTGGCTAGTTGTGCCAATGCGTTGAGTAGTAGTTGTTTTTGTACCTGGCTCGCCGATTGCCTCAGGACAGGCTGAAAGACTGTCAGCAGACCATACTGAGACAAAGTTGTTATACATCATTGCAGAACAGCTGGTTGAGTCTGTATTCATTGTAGATGTGTATACATATCCAGCAGAGTCTTCAATTGCTTCACTTCCACTTATTTGTTTGAGGAACGTAGTGGCAAATGGAGTGTACACCTTTGTTGATGTAGCCTGTGTAGTTTGATCGAGATGATTTACGAAAACATTATTTGATTTTATGCCCACGTTCCAGACAGAATCATCATTCGATACTGGAAAATTACTAAATTTCCTTACTAAGTTTCCACTTAAATCATCGACTATAACTGATTGCTGGGCATCATTGGCAGTATTAATGTACAAATTATTATTATGATCAATTCCAATTCCTGGATGACCTTGTGCAGCGTTAATGTTTGTCGAGCCGTTTAGGTGTCCTGTAACATCCCACCAATCGTACCCGTTGTGATTGTATTCAAGAATTGGATACATTCCAATTGTTGCTTGTGCTGCACCCCCGATATTCGGGTTGTCTCCTTCATAGGCAAATTTTGACATTACAAATAGATTGCCTTGAGCGTCTAGTGAGAGACTATCTGGACAATAATTTGCCGTAACCGGCGTGCCTGTCCAAGCAGTTTGATTTAAAGTTACTGAGATGATCGGGGTGGTATAGAGTTGCTTATAGGTATTTGTGTTTGTAACATGCTGAAATGCCTCAACAGAACATTCAGTTGGATTACCTTGGTCATCTTGTCTATCAACTTGCCCCACGTACACTTTGCCAGAACTATCAGCAACAATTGCGGTTGGATAGAGCCCAGTAATAGGGAGTGCAACTGTTGGTGCAACCGTCATTTGAATAAGGGGATTAGCACCTTGTACAAGGGTAGCAGGTGAACTGAATCCACCGGCGATAACATGGGTACTTCCAGGTGTGGCATTAAGAAGTACTAATGTTCCAGTGGTATCAAAATTTGTATGATCTGAATTTGCACTAGAACCTGCTCGGGTTGTTCCTGAAACTTTTCCAATAGTAACTGGAACGTTTGGCAATTCAATATTTTTTGGGTTACGTACATTAACTGTTACTACAGCAGAGTCCATAAACTTGCCGTACCAGATTTGATTGTACGTATATCCTGATGAAAGCGTGCCAGGGAAGTATTGTGACAAAATACTGGCGTTTGTCATGAAGTTGAATACGTACATTGCAGCATTCATTGCCTCAACTGTTGTTGGTTGCGAGCTTTGTCCCTGATATACACACGTGTCTGAATCTTTATTTACTTTAGAATACGCATTCAAGTTTAGACATGACGCATATGTGAGATTATTTGCGAAGATTCCAGCTAAGGCATTTGTAATATCGTACTCAGCATTTTGACGTGCGGTGAACTTATTTTTCAAACTAGGTGATGTTCCGTCAGGAGTATTGAGAGCAGAGAATACTTCAGCAAACATTTCACCCTGATCTGAACTCCCGTATTTGGTCAGGAACTTTTCATTTGAAATAATTGAAGTTGCGTACACAAAGTCAGGTGAATGACTATCCATACAGTGGTAGTTTTTACTCGTGGTATCGAGTAGACAATCTCGGTCATACCCATATGCGATTTTGTTGGCTGCAGTATTTGCATGGTCTAACCCTTTTTCCCAATCGACTAAGTGGCCGAATTCATGGGTAATAAGTTCTAGTCCAGCATAGCCCGGTATATTATCTGCTTGGATTGTGATTTCATGTCCACTTGTTGGAGTAAATGCACCTGCACTACCGCCATCGGCACCTTTCTCAAGTATTTCTGGGACTATGTAAATTGAAGGTGTGAAGGGGAGATGAGAAGAAATAACGAGTGAATGAATTTGAGCTGCATAATATGCGATATCTTCTCCATATCGGTTTTCATCGAAGATACTACTGTAATCTACAGGGTTTGTAGAAACACAGAACAGAACACCATTTAACATTTCTCCTTTATAGTCACCTGTGTGATATCCATTACTCCCAAGATCATACATATATTTGCCGGTTTTTATCTTTCCCGGTTGTGTTCTACATTGGGCCGAAATAGGATCCAAAGTATCGGTTTCGCGAACATCAGCGGGAATTTGAGAAAGGATGATATTTGCCCCTGTTGCAATGAAATTTGCATTTACCGGCACTTCATAGCCAGATTCTGTATACGGAGTGTTCCCGAATTGAGCAATTTGAACTGAAATTTGAGTGTAATCTGTGGTTGGTGAAGGGAGTGATGCAGCGTAATTTCCTTTGGCATCTGTTTTTACCTGTATGCTTTTGCCAAATGTTGGAGTAGTTACTTGAAGGTATACACTGGCATTTGGAACTGGCTTGTTTGTAATACTGTCAGTAAGTGTTCCTGAAACAGAAATATCCTGGCACCCTACGCAACTGGCTCCAGAAGAGTTGTGAAAGTAGTACGTTGCGGTTCCAGCAACTACAAGAAACGCCGCAACGAGATATGTCATCGTTCGGGTAATCTGAGTCTGAGAAAGTATTTTTCGCATCTTACGTATATATAAGGTTGTGCGTTTATTTTACCTCTTTTTTACTCGTTTAGGCGATATTAAATGAGGTTAACAAAAATAATTTTAATACGATTGATTGAATACGTAATGAATCCTTGAATACGTATGGGTAAAATGGTATAAAGAATCTACTACTGAAGTACTGAAATGGTCCACTGTAGTTCTAAGACACTTAACCAATCCTTGCAGAGGAATTGGTATCGCTCCTGCCGCGTACCGTAAGGTACATCCGGTCCCGATACCTCCGAACTCTCCAAGAACCGCCCACACTTGGGCAGAAGGAGCATACATGCCACTTCCACAAATTCCGGACGTCCGGGAACTTATGCAGTCGGGTGTCCACTTTGGACACGCATCCGGCAAATGGCACCCAAAGATGGCGCCATACATCTTCGCAACACGCGATAAGTTGCACATTATCGACCTCGAGAAGACTCGCCAACAGCTTGAGAAGGTTCTTCCTGAGCTTGAAAAGCGTGTTAAAGACGGCAAGATCGTTGTTCTCGTTGGTACCAAGAAGCAGGTTGCTGACCGTGTAAAAGAAATCGGTGAGAAACTCCATATTCCATACGTTAACGAGCGTTGGCTTGGTGGTACAATGACCAACTGGAATGAGATGCAGCTTTCTATCTCAAAGATGAAGAAGATGGAAACCTTCCTCGAATCTGAAGATGTTTCCAAGATGATCAAGAAAGAGCGTGTGCAAATGCAAAACGACCTTCGTCGTATGCAGATCAAGTTTGGCGGTATGCGTGATCTAAACCGCAAGCCAGACGTAATGTTCGTTATCGACCCAGCCTACGAACACAACGCAATCAAAGAAGCTCGTCACCAGGGTGTAGAACTCTTCGGACTTGTTGACACCAATACCAACCCAACTATGGTTGATTACGTAATCCCAACCAACGACGACGGTCCAAAAGCCCTCAAGTTGATGATGGATCTCGTAGAGGCAACTATTGCGTCTGGGTTAGAATCTCGTGGTCAAGCAGTAGAAAAGGCAGAAAAAGAGAAGGCTACAGCAACTGAAGAAACTAAAGTTAAAGAAGAAGTAGGTACTAAGGAGGACTAGTGGCAAACTATACCATTCAAGACATTGCTGAGTTACGTGAAGTAACTGGAATGGGCCTTATGGATGTTAAAAAGGCTCTCGTAGAAGCAGATGGCGACAAGAAAAAGGCGCTTAATCTGCTCAAAGAGCGCGGTGCGCATATCATGGCTAAGAAAGCCGATCGTCACGCTGCTGAAGGTGTTATTGAATCCTACGTTCACATTGGACGTATCGGTGTACTTGTTGAGGTAAACTGTGAAACCGACTTCGTTGCTCGCAGCGAGTCGTTTACAGAATTTGCCCACGACGTTGCATTGCAGATTGCTAGTATGGCTCCTGCATCCGTTGAGGAACTGCTTGAGCAGCCATTCATTAAAGACAGCAAGCTTTCAATCGGCCAGTACTTGGCAGATGTTACCGGAAAGTTGGGTGAGAAAATCGTGATTAGTCGCTACTCACGTCTCGTACTTGGTGAACTTGCCGGCGAAAAGCCAGTAGAGGACTAAACCCTTTTTGCTAGTACACAATCGAGTAGTGCGATGTAGTTCGCCTACTCGATTGTGGTATAGTGTGTTCGTACATTGAAAGAACTGAGATATGAGAGAATTTTCTCTAGGAGGTTCGAATGCTCGAAATGTTTTGCGTCCCTGGTGCAATTGCAAACCCTTTCCCACTAGCTTCTCCGGTAAAACGTGATCCGGGAATACCAGTGCCTGATGTAAGTATTCCAGATGCAACTGATTGCCAGCACCTAGCCTGTTTCGGTATTGGCTGGGAAAAGCCTCCTCACCTTCGTGCTAAAGGTACGGGGTGGAAGCAGTAACTCCATCAGGCTTTCACCTTTTCCCTCGGAGATCATGTGTATACATGTATCTCCCTCTCATATCTCCGTTCTTACCAGTAGTAACATTTGTATGGTTCAAGACCTGCTCAAACCTGCCAAGCCAAAAATGGAAACCGCTCTGCAACACTTTGTTGAAGAGTTAAAAACTGTACGTACAGGTCGTGCTAATGCCGCCATGCTTGATGGTGTCATGGTACTCTACTACGGTTCAATGGTGCCTCTGCGCCAAATGGCAACAATTGCCTCACCTGAACCAAGTCAGCTCCTTATTCAACCATTTGATGCAGCTGCGCTTCCGGATATCCGTAAGTCAATCGTTGATGCTGATCTCGGGTTTAACCCATCTGACGATGGTCGCTCACTTCGTATTGTAATTCCTGCACCAACTGCTGAGCGCCGCGAGGAGCTTGTTAAAAAAGTCGGGAAGATGGCTGAAGCTGCACGTATTTCTGTACGAAATATTCGAGCAGAAATTTGGGAGGCAATTCAAAAAGCTCAGAAAGAGTCGCTCATTTCGGAAGATAACCGAGATTGGGGTCGTGATGAAGTTGATAAAATTATCGCTGAATACAATAAAAAAATTGAGGAAGTGGTCAAAGAGAAAGAAGTAGAGATTCGTACAATCTAATGTCCATTCTTGATTCCTCACTAGCGCCCGGCATATTCTTACTTGCCGGGTTTGCTGTGCTGGCTGGATTTTTTAGGAAGACCTTGCTGAGAACTGCTATAATCTTGCTGATAGAAATTATTTTCTTTGCACTATTCCCAGTTGCTCTGGTATCCTTTGTTCACTTGATCGTTACAATTCGTCAATCTCTCGGCTAATGCTTTCTACACTAATTACGCTCATCGCTTTCTTTCTTATTCTCGGAACACTCGTGTTTATTCACGAGCTGGGTCACTTTGCTGTAGCTAAGTGGACAGGGATGCGGGTTGATGAGTTTGCTCTCGGTTTTCCACCACGAATTTGGGGACGTAAGCGCGGTGAAACTATGTACGCCATAAACGCAATTCCATTTGGTGGGTACGTGAAGATTCATGGAGAGGCACCAACTAGTGCAGATAAGGATCCGCGCTCGTTTAATCAGGCAAAAATTTGGGCACGTATTGCAGTTATAATCGCCGGTGTTGTCATGAACGCGCTGTTTGCGTTTATTATTTTAACGATTGCGTTCTCGATTGGTTTTGGTTCATATGCACAGGATCTGACCAAGATTCCAGGTGCAGTTGTAAAGCATAGTGATGTGGTTGCAATTGGTATTTTGGCAGACAGTCCCGCTGCTGCTGCACACATCGAAGCAGGGGATATCATTAAGAGTTTTACTGATCCAAAGACTGGTTCAGTAGTAGCTGTTCAATCTACGCAGGACATGGTTGCCTACACCAAGGCTGAGCAAACTGCAGGTGTTACCGATCTTAAGATTACGTATACGCGCGATGGTGTAGAAAATACTGTGCCAATTTCAATTGAGCAAACTGGAGCTCCACTTGGTATTAGTATTGGTGCTTCTCAACTGGTTCGTGTGCCGATTCTGCAAGCTCCTGGTGCTGCATTAAAAGAAATGCAGTTTATTGTTGAGTTAACCTGGGATGCGCTTAAGACGTTTGCACATAAATTATTCTACAGTGCACAACTCGATAACACTGTTTCAGGTCCAGTTGGAATTTATCAGGCAACTGGTCAGGCAACGCAAGCTGGATGGGTGCCAACAATCTTCCTTGTAGTCGCGCTGTCACTTAATCTTGCCCTTTTGAATATTCTTCCTATCCCCGCCCTGGACGGCGGCAGACTTTTCTTTTTACTCATTGAACTTATTTTTGGCAAGAAGGCGGTGAATCACCGTCTCGAAGGTGCTGTAACCTTTGCTGGTTTTGTCATTGTCATGGGGTTGGTTGCAATCCTCAGTGTGCGCGATATTATTCACCTGTTTTAATACAAAGAACGACTCGAACGGCAGGGCCAATTCGAGTCGCAGACTAGGAAACCTGTTGTTGTGAAATTCGCCGTGCAAGGGCGATTATAACGAATGCCGAGGCGGATGCGAGTATGCCGTAAAGGTTGCTGACTAGCACGAAGTGAGTCAGCATACCTACTAGGCTACTGCAGGTAACTACCTTTGAGATAGTACTGCCATGACCTTTTTCGATGTGGGAATTTACCCACAAGCAGCCCCCAACGAGGGAAACCGCTATAAATAATAAAAACATTTTTCCACCTCCTTGGGGAAAATCGTGGCTAAAGCATAACAGAAAATGCCCAAAATGTCAATCTGTTACCACCTTTAGCTCTACAATATTTACGCTATACTATACTCATGAAACAATCACAATTATTTAGTTCAACGCGTCGTGAGGCGCCACACGAAGAAGAAAGTAAAAACGCCATTTTATTGGCACGCGGCGGGTACGTTGAAAAAACTGCTGCTGGTGTCTTTTCCTATCTACCGCTCGGCGTGCGGGTAATTCAGAAAATCTGCGCCATTGTGCGCGAAGAAATGAACGCCCTGCCATACACACAGGAAATCTTGATGACTGCCCTGCAACCTAAAGAGCTTTGGGAAGAAACGAATCGTTGGGACGATCCAGGTGTGCGCGAAGTAATGTATCGGGTGGATGAACTTGCTATGGGCTTGGCGCCAACCCATGAAGAAAATGCTGTAGACCTTTTCCGTAAAAACATCAGCTCACATAAGCAGCTTCCAGTTGCCGCATATCAAATTCAAACCAAGTTCCGCAAAGAGGCTCGGGCAAAGTCAGGTCTACTTCGTGGCCGTGAATTTATGATGAAAGATTTGTACAGTTTTCATGTTAGCGAAGCCGATCTCGATGAATACTACGAGCAGGCGGCGATTGCGTACCAGAACGTCTACACACGCTGTGGGCTGAACGCGATTAGAACCGAAGCATCTGGCGGCATCTTTTCTAAAATTCACTCAGACGAATTTCAAGTAATTAACCCAGTAGGTGAAGACACAATTTACCTCAATGCTGAGGGCACACTGGCCTGGAATGAAGAAGTTGTAGATGGGCCAAATGACCCTCGTTTAATTGAATGGGGTGGGGGAGAAGTACGTCCTGCTAAAGCAACTGAAGTGGGAAATATTTTCCGCCAAGGCACTCGCTATACAGAGCCGATGAACGCTCAAGTAAATGGTGAGAATGGTGAGCGTCTTCCTGTGTTTATGGGTGCGTACGGTATTGGAATCTCCCGACTAATGGGTATCGTTGTTGAATTACTTGGCGATCTTCAGGGTAAAATCTACTGGCCGACAGCCCTGGCACCATTTAAAGTTCATCTCATTGACTTAGGGTCAGAAGGTAAAGCAGCTGAATTATATACTGAACTGAAAAAAGCCGGAGTTGAGGTGTTATTTGATGATCGAGAAAAGAGTGCGGGTGAAAAATTTGCTGATGCAGACCTGGTGGGCTCTCCAATTCGAATCGTTCTCAGTAAGCGTTCGCTTGCAGCAGGTGGGGCAGAAGTTACCCTAAACTGGAGTGCAACTTCAACTTCAGAAGTGCTTCCTATTGAAAAAGTAGTTGCTCTCACTGTACGCTAGAGCTACAGGTTTTACTGAATGCGCACGGTGCGCAATTATCCAAGCGAATAAAGGGGTGGGCACATGGTAAAAATGAGCCGAATTACGGCAATTAGTCTTGTCTTAGTACTGTTGGCTGTAATGGTTGCGGTTTCTCGACGTCCGTATATGGTGTACGCGCGTACTTCGCAGAGTTGTGACATTCAAGTCTCAGCAAAAGGTACCTCGCACATTTCCCTATCATCTTCTACGGCAATTTCTCCCGGTGGAGCCTACGATGTAACGGTGAGTGTTGATGGAGTTTCCGAGCATTTTCAACATCTTCAATTAGGTTTTGAAGTTACCGCTGGTGCCAGTACTGTAAGTGGAATAACTGCTCCGGTAATTATTTCTCGTGTTATGGATACTGCGCAGCCTGAAGTAAAAATAGACGGTACTGCTCAAGCGGTTATTCACTGGACTGTACCTTCAGTTCTCTTTAGTGGTACGTATACCTTTACCCCTATTGTAATCGGTGACGGAGAACAGCTCAGTAGTACTACCGCTGCATCTGCAACGCTTGAGAGTAATACTCAAACCACTGGTGCATACTTGGTAGGCTCCGACCCGGTTCGCACTGCCTTGGGGAGTGGACTTCCTGTAGCTGCTGATAGTTCGGCGCAGCAAATGTTGCAGTATAGTGTGCAAAATTCAACAGTACAGCCACAATCAGCCACTGTGCATTGGCGGTTATATGCTGGGCATCTCGATAGTCAACCACTGCTTAAGGATGATGTAACCTATAGTCAGTCTCTTCCAGTCGGAACAACGTTAACCCGACCATACTTCCTAGATACAAATAAAGTTGATCAAGGGTACTTGGAGGTTGAAGTAATTACTGCTGATACTGATACAATTCAAACACTTACACTACCAGGAAAAAGTGTTGCAGGATTACGACTTACAGCTCTTTCACAAAAGAGTAGTGGTATTGCTGGTGTTCGTTCAACAAATACCACACTTTGCTTTACTAATGGTGTGGTTGTTCCCAAAAATTCAATCGTGACGGTAATTCTTACCGATAATGCTCAAACGGTTCTTAATAAGAAAACATACAGTAGTGGTCAGTCGTTAGATACTCAGTATTCAATTACTGATATGGCACTTTCTAATGCATGGCCGTTGACTGTATCTGTTTCTGTGACAGCATCAGATCAAGAGGTCTTCCGAACTACTCGTAACTATCAGCCATAATGAAACACCTTACTAAGTTATTTCTACAGGTATTGGGGTTGGTTTTTGTAGTAGGTATTTCAGCTCATTCTGCATTTGCCGCCCCCGGCGGTGGTGGAGGTGGAGGTGGAGGTGGAGGTGGTTTGGGTGGCGGCGGTTTGGGTGGCGGTGGAACACTTATCACAATTACCAGTGGTGGTTCTTCAAACCCCGTAGTCCTTTCGGATTTTCCATCTTTAGGTGCAAGTAATCGTCAGGCTGTTCTGACCTATACACTCGATCCGTCATTGACTGCGTGTAAACGCTTAGCGATTTCTTCAGCTGTTGCAGGGGTTACGATCAATGCGAGTGGTGTTGGTGGGGCAGGGGCAGACCTTGCGCTTGCTGCAGGAGTTGCGACTAACGAAACATTTACATTCTCACTGTCGCAGTTTGCAGTACAAACAGATAGCGTTGGATTTAATGTTACGGTTAGCTGTAGTGGTGGAAATGTGAACTCACTTTCTATTATTCTAAGTCGTATTCCAGGTGTCCAAGTTACCGTGAATGGTGGGCAACAAGATATTGTAACCTCAGTATCAGTGCCAACTTCAGGTTCAATTACTCAGAGTTTTACTTTGGGATATCAAATGCTTGGTCTTGCTACTAACTGTACCCGACTAGGGATTGATCCTAGTTTAGATGCACTTGGTGTTGGAATTAGTTCCAACCTAACTACTCCAGTTATTATTGACTCTGTTTCACAAGAAACACTAACCCTTACATTTACTCCAGGAGCATTGGCAGCAAGTTATAGTATTGCAGTGAATGTATCTTGTGTATTACCAGCAAGTGGAGGTACAGCTGCACGTCAAATTACTCCTAATTACCGTCGTATTATTACCTTAAATAATGGCTTGAGTTTAGGGATAAGCATGACAGATCCGCTAACAGGGGCGATTATTTCGGGGAGTACAACGGTAAATACTGTGCCAGTAGTTGGAACATATTCTGCTGTGTTTCCTCTTACATACTCAATTTCTTCAGGGGCAACAAACTGCCGTCGTCTACCAGTTGCTACACCTCCAACTGGGGTTGAACTTTCTTCAAGTAGTTCGCAGCATGATAGTTTAATGTTACAGAGACGGGACTTATCAACTGTTCGTCGTGAGGATGTAACTGTGTACTATTTAAATCCAACTGCTCCGCTGAGTTACACCTTAGTTGTGACAGTGGCGTGTGATAATACAACGCCAACACAACAGAGTTTTGCGATTACGCTTAACCGACAACAGGCGTCATCTGGGGCAAGTATTCATCTGTCCTATAATGGTCACGACAGTGCAAATGGAGTACTTAACGATAGTTCACTCCTTGCATTACCAGGTGGTGTAGCAGTACAGCGAAACTTTCAAATTGATTGGACAATTCCAATAGGTGCAACTGGATGTAGCGTGTATCGTGAAGACATGAACTCTCCTACACTTGGGGTTGGAACTGGTCCACAGGCACCGGTAAACCCAGCGCTTTCACAGGGGTCTGATCCATATTCGTATACTGGATTGGCTGTGACAACGAGTGGGTTAAATGCTAACTTTGTCATAAGTTTTTCAGCAGCTGAACTTGCAGTTCCAGGTGCCTATACCATGCGGTATGCTGTGTATTGTTCGAGTGATCCTAATTTGTATGATTCAGTTCAAGTTGCATTTGCCCGAACATTGGGTCTGAGTGATGTTGCGAGTGGGTGTGTGAATGGAACGCAAGTGACTATTACTTCTCCTACAACAGTGTCTGGGGCAAAGCCTGCAATAGTTCCTACATCAACATCTGCATTGCAAAGTATTGCGCAAGCTACAAAAACATTTGGAGTATTAGCTCAACCAGTCGCTTCACCTGTCCCTGCGTATATAAATACTGACCCAACGATTGTTGACTATACACCTCCAACGGTGCCTGCAAACTTGCCAATAGTTACTGCAGGAACGTGCGGTGGCGGAACCGGTGGGACCGGTGGAACGGGCGGAACCGGTGGGTCTGGCGGAGGTGGTGGAGGTGGTGGAACTGGTGTAACAAACACAACTGTACTTCCATCTTCAGGATGGGATTACGCCGGTGGAAGTCGTCGCTGGAGTCTTTAATCTGAGTGAGAAAATAGACTGTCCTCGGGCAGTCTATTTTATGTACTAGTCCAAACGTTAAATCCAGGCTACACTGGCAGAACTTGATAAAAATATTGTATGCCGACTCTTCGCGAACAAGCTGCTGATTTACCCATAGAACCAGGTGTATATCTTTTTAAAGATGATGCCGGTACGGTTTTGTATGTTGGAAAGGCATTGAAACTACGTGAGCGAGTACGAAGTTACTTCGCTAAAGACATCGCAATTACTCGAAACCCGGGCATTGAGCGGATGATGCGTGAGTCAACAGTCATTGACCACCAGTCGGTGCCAAGTGAGCTTGAAGCACTTTTGTTGGAGGCTCGACTTATTCGAACACATAAGCCTCGCTATAACATTCGTTTGCGTGACGATAAATCCTTTGTAGTTATTAAAATTGATCTTTCGGAGGAGTTTCCTTCAATTACAATTGGACGAGAAAAAGAGTTGGAAGATGCGTTAATTGCCCATAAGCGTAAACGTGAAGGTGTCCGAATTAATCGAAAAGTAGATAATATCGAGTACTACGGACCGTTTACTTCAGCTGGATCAGTGCGCGCAGTCTTAAAAACGATTCGGACAATTTGGCCATTTCGAGATTGTTCACCTACCAAGTTGGCGACGTATGAAAAGCTTGGTCATGGGTGTTTGTTTGCATCGCTACATCTGTGCAATGCTCCATGCGCAGCTAATGTTTCAGCTGAAGAGTATCGCAAAAATATCGATCAAATTCGCCAGTTTTTAAAAGGTGAACGTACGCAAGTAATGGCAACTGTTCAGGAGCAGATGGAGGTTGCAGCAGGTGCTGAGCGCTTTGAAGATGCAGCTCGATTTCGCAATCGGTTGTACAGCTTGGAGCATTTTCAGCACATTATCGATACCTTCCGTGATGCGCGCGGCACTGGTAGTGTGGGCTACCAATTTAACCCAGAAACCGATATTCGTATCGAGTGTTATGATATTTCCAATAACCAAGGTCAGTATTCAGTTGGCTCGCTTGTGTCAGGGATTATTCGCAATGGTCGCATAGAGAATATTGAAACACGTGATCAAGCCAGGTCTGCGTTTTTGTTCGAACGTGGTCGTTATCGTAAATTTAAGATCAAAACGGTTGAAGGTATTTCGGATGTTGATTCGCTGAAAGAGGTTTTGAGTCGTCGCTTTAACCGCGCAAAAAGCACGGGGGCACATTGGAGCTTGCCTGATCTCATCATTCTAGATGGGGGAATTGGTCAGTTTAATGCTGCACGGGGTGCACGTCGTAGCGCTGAAATGGATGCTAACGTAGCGCTGGCTTCAGTGGCAAAAGGTCCTACAAGAAAACGAGTAGATTTGCTCGGAGATGATTGGGGGAACTTTCCATTTGTTTCTACTGAGGCATGGGTACTTGTGGCCGAGTTACTGCGTGAAGAGGCGCATCGTTTTGCTATCAGTTACTATCGTATGCTTCATCGACGCGCACTTTTTGAAGGGGGTGGATCTGATCAAACAAAGCGTGATGCACGGCGACAGTTGCAGGGTCCGCGCAATCCAAAAGACTAGGGGTACTTTTGTTACTTCCAGCACGGCTGTAGTATACTGGGGAAAAGTAATTAAACCTGTTCTTTATGCGTACGAAAATTATCGCCGGTAACTGGAAAATGAATACGTCGCTGGCGGATGCCCACATTCTCGCTACTGGGGTTCGTGATGGTGTGGAACATATTGAGCGGATCGAAACTATTCTCTGTCCTCCAAGTATTTGGCTTGCATCGGTAGCTCATGACATTGTTCAAAAAGGTCAGTATCCCCATCTTCATCTTGGTGCGCAGAATATGTACTACGAAGACGCAGGTGCTTTCACAGGTGAAATTTCGCCAGTAATGGTGAAGGAAGTGGCTGAATATGTAATTTTGGGTCACTCAGAGCGAACACATGTTTTTGGGGAGAGTATTGAACTGATCAATAACAAAGTCCACGCTTCACTTGCTCATGGAATTACGCCGATTCTCTGTGTTGGCGAGGATGATCAGACAGAAACCTCAAAACAGATTGTTTTGGATACTCTACGTAAATTATTAGATGGTGTTTCCGAAGAAGATATCAAAAAAGTTGTTGTTGCGTACGAACCAGTATGGGCTATTGGAACAGGTAAGGCTGCAACTCCTGAGTATGCACAAGAAGTAATTGGGTACCTACGTGAGATCCTTTCTTCTGATACGCGCATTTTGTATGGGGGTAGTGCAAATGATGAAAACGCGAAAAGCTACTTGTCTCAACCAGACATTGACGGATTACTCATTGGTGGTGCATCACTTAAGCTGAAAGTATTTCTTACCATGTGCCAAATTGCCGACGATATTGGGCAAGATTTAGGACATCAATCACTACATAGCTAATATAAGTACACTCGTATGAATGATTTAAAAACAGTAGAGCTTAAGGGGAAGCGCGTTCTGTACCGTACGGCGTACGACATGCCGATGAAAGACGGAGCCATTCAAGACGACTTCCGTATTACTACCACCTTTCCAACCATCGATTACCTGATGGAAAAAGGGGCAAAGATTATCATTGCTACCTACATGGGTCGCCCAGAAGGAAAAGTAGTTCCTGAATTAGAATTGCGTCCAGTTGCAGAAAAGTTAGCAGATCATTACCCAACTCATACTGTGCACTTAGCACATAAAATCGAAGACCCTGAAGTTGCTAAAGTCATTGAAAGCATGGCTGAGGGTGATATTCTCGTTCTGCCTAATGTACGCTTCTTCCCAGGTGAAGATGCAAATGATGAAGCATTTGGTAAGGCGGTAGCTGATCTAGCTGACATCTTTGTGAATGATGCCTTTGCTCAGGATCACCGCGAAAATGCTACCATTGTTCGCCCTGCAGCATTATTGCCAAGTTACCCGGGGTTCCTGCTTCAAAAAGAGCTTGAACACCTTGGTGGGTTAATTAAAGAGCCGGCCAAGCCTTTTGTGGTGGTAATGGGTGGCGCCAAGGTGAGTGACAAGATTGAAATGATCAATCAGCTGGCAAAAGTAGCTGACAAGATTCTAGTTGGTGGTGCCATGGCAAATACCTTCTTGTTGGCAAAAGGTGAGAAAGTTGGTGATTCAAAAGTTGAAGAAGACAAGGTTGATCTCGCTAAAGAGTTGATGGCTTCGCTTGGAGACAAGCTTGTGCTAGCTGAAGATTATGTGCCAGATATGGAAGGGGAGGAACATGACCACTTCAAGTATCTCGACATCGGTCCTAAGGCTATTGAGCAGTTTAAGACTATTCTGAAAGATGCCGAAACCATTTTCTGGAATGGTTCACTCGGGTATGTTGAGGATGATAAATACGCAGTTGCAACTAATGCGATTGCTGAGTATATCGCCAGCTTAAAGGGTGTAACATCAATTGTTGCAGGCGGTGATACGGTTGAGACTGTGACTAAGTTAAAACTTCACGATAAGTTCACCTTTGTTTCTACTGGCGGTGGAGCTGCGCTTGAGCTTTTGAGCGGGCGAACTTTACCTGGTATTGTTGCGTTGGAAGCTGCAAAGGCTGCGTAATCGGTTAAAAAAATATGGCCGACTCCTCGAAGGGGTCGGCCATTATTTGGTGGCTACACAGTAATTTTTGAGTAGCAAATAGGAGTTGCGCCATCGAACACAATGGCTGCCACGAACCCCGGTTTCGATGAAATAATCGCTACTTGGTAGATTTTTGCACTTTCAACGGTACGCGGACCGAACATTTCGATTATTCTGTATCCGCAGTCCTCGCCAAAAAAAGTTGCGGTATGAGGATTGAGTGCACACTTGATAAGTTCAATGATTAAATCATCTTTTTTCATGTGCTCAACGGCGAGATGTTGACTGTACATGGCAGACGCAATGGTGCATCTCCCATTTAGCAATGTCGAGATTGCAAGAGTACGTGGCATTGAAAGTTCAAGCTTTTGTTCTTGCGAATCAATCGACTGATTGTGAATCCAATCTTCGAAAGGGCATTCTCCAATGGACTTGGCAATCTTGATAATTTCACTGTCTTCGTGCATTGAAAACAGTGTCAGTGAGTATCTTCGAAAGTCCGCGCAAGCGCGTACGTGGGTGTCAATTATCGAATCTGAAGCAGTAGCTCCATCCGTGGGTTCAGCGAGTGCAGGCATTTTCTTACCAAAACAGGTCCCTCATACGATTAATGAAGGCA
>CAILIB010000038.1 GCA_903834195.1 uncultured Candidatus Berkelbacteria bacterium
ATATGGTAACGGCAGTCATTACCACCTCAACCACCGTGGCAGGAAATAATCAGGCCGTGCTGTACGAAGATGGTGCCTATCTTGGTACTTCTGGTTCCGCAGGGGCCTACACGTACTCCGCTCCTGCAAATCCACTTTCTGTTGCGGCACGATATTCAGGTGCCTATTCACATGGATTTTTCCAGGCAAATATTGATGATATTCGTATCTATAGCGCCGCGCTCACGCCAGCCTCAATTGCCACTATGTACAATGGTGGTCGCGGCTGGAATGGTGGCAAGGATGCAAATCTAGTGGCTGGTTATAACTTCAATGAAGGTTCTGGTCAGATAATTAACGATTACTCCGGTAATGGCTACAGTGGCACGCTGGGTGCCAACAGCTCCGCCGCATCTGACGACCCAACCTGGGCCACCGGCAGTGCTGTCCGTGACCAGCCCATGCTCTGGCTCGGCACTAATGATGCTGTTTCCACTGGCGCCGTAACTGCCGTTTCCCTGACCTCAGGGCGCCAAATCAAATCATACAACACCTCAAATTCTGTACTACCTGGGTATGCGGTAAGCTCCTTGTCGGTTGGCTCAGGAGGACTAGCTCTGGTAGGTACTGGTGGATACGGCGCTTGGTCGCCTGGATCCAGTGGCATTGTCGTGGAAGATCCACTGACGTTAGCAGGTCTGCCGCTCACTGATGTTCGACTCAAAGGTGGTACAAGACTTAAGGCAGGGGTAAATCTAAAGTAGTTACATCAGTTGGAAATCAATTGACAGGACGGTGCCCCTTGGTCATAATAATTTGGAAACTAATAAGCAAATCACTCATGAATAAGCGGGCTCGAAATCTTCTCACACTTGTTGTTGCACTTATCATCGTTCTCGGTGGCGGATACTGGGTACTTCGAAATAACAACGTTCTTCCAGGTAGTATTGTAAAAGACTCTGGTTCAAATATTTCTGACTATAGCGCCGTATTCTTGACCAATGGTCAGGTATACTTCGGCAAAATCTACTCAGTAGGTGACTCTGTTGATCTTCGCAATATTTACTACCTCCAGGTAAATAGTAGCACCAGCAATCTACAGTCAGGTACTGCAGCAACTCCTTCAGCAAGTCCAGACATTTCACTGGTTAAGCTTGGAAACGAACTTCACGGACCAAACGACCGTATGTTGATCAATCATCAGCAGGTTCTCTTCACAGAATCTTTGAAGAGTGACTCAAAGGTTGTAACAGCGATCAATAACTACACTGCCGGAAAGTAACATTCCCGAGCGTAGGCGAAAAGCTCACCCGAAAGGGTGGGCTTTTTTTGTCACAGATTGTACAATGAATTATATGCCAAAAGAATCCTACGAATCATTGACCGCCCATATCCAAGAACAGGAGCTTGCGCTAGAGGACGCCCGTCGTGCTACCCGTGCTGCCGAACATCAGCTAAAAGGTGTACAAGCGGTTGCCGATAAGCGTCTGATTCACGTCAAGACAATGCAAACCCTTAATTTGGGTATTTTTAGTGGTCTTGATGATGCCGATATTTATAAACTTGCTACACAAAGTGCGGTCATGCAGCTCAAATGGGATTCGGCCTTCGTACTCTCGTTTCAAGGAAGTCGGGGAGAACTAAAAGCTGCCTATCAAGCTACTGAACTTCAGGTTCAGCACATTAAAGATTACCTCGATTCTAATGAGGTGATACGCGGTGCCTATGGTCAGCATATTGCCCTTAATACGTATAATTCTACAGATTCGGCTGCACTCAATTTAAGGTCGTTTTTCCACACTGATGAAGTAGTGGCGATGCCAATTCTGTTTGGTGATCAATTCTACGGATACATTGTGGTGTGCGCGCATACCAAGCGAAATGATGCCCGTGGCCCGGAAGATGTTGAGTTTGTAGCTACCCTAGCTAGTCAGGTTGCGCACGCGGTTCAAAATACAACTAGTTTTAGTACGCTTGAACAGCAAAATGCTAAACTGCGTCAGCTCGATGAGTTGAAAAACTCGTTTATCTCAATTACGTCTCACCAACTACGCACGCCACTTTCAATTATTAAGTGGATTCTTTCAATCTTGCAGGGTGATGAAAAGATTAAGGATATGCCTGAACAGTATAAGCTTATTGAGCAGGCATATGTGAGTAACGAACGGCTCATTCACGTGGTTAACGATTTATTAAATGTGTCGCGTATTCAAGAAGGAAAACTGCCACACAATCCTCAACTTACTGACATTCACATTATCTTACGTGACCTTATTAGTGGGGCAGAGCGCTTAGCTGAGAGTAAACAGGTGACGATCATGGCGCATATCGATGCTCCACTCCCGAACTTGCAACTTGACCCGATTCTCTTCAAAGAGGCGCTTCAAAACGTGATTGATAACGGCATCGATTACAATCGAGAAAATGGCTGGGTTCGCATTGAACTTTCACAGGAAAATGAATCTGTGGTGGTCAAAATTACTAATACTGGTGAGGGTATCGCTGCCGAGGAAATTAGTAGTATTTTCAACCAATTCTTCCGCTCCCAATCTGCTGTAAAATTGCACCCAAATGGGAATGGTCTGGGACTATACCTTACAAAGGCAATTATTCAGCAACATAAGGGTGAAATAACCTGTCAGAGTGAGCTGGGTAAAGACACTACATTTACGATTACGTTACCAATTACTGTATGAGTACCATTTTAATCATTGAAGATGAAGAGGTTCTACGTCAACTCATTATGCAGGAGCTCATTTCGCATGGGTATGATGTAGTTGGGGCTGAGGATGGTCAGCAGGGGTGGAATAAAGCACAAGAAATTCATCCAGATTTAATCTTACTTGATCTGTTAATGCCAGTAATGACTGGGTACGACGTGTTACGTCATTTGCGAGCTGACGAAGGCTTGAAAAACACTCCATGTATTGTCATCTCTAACTCTGGACAAATCGATGATCTCAACCGGGCATTTGATTGTGGTGCAAATGATGTTTTAATTAAAGCAGAGTTCAATCCTGATCAGCTTGTTGTGAAGGTGTCAGAGCTACTAAGTAAACAATCATCTAATTTGGTTTAAAAAGTACTACTATGAAAATGGAAGCTCCTGCAGGTGGTTCTACCTCCGCAATTGAAGATCAACTCAAACAAGCATTTGAAGGGGATGTTGATGCTCCTGTTGAAGGTGAGGCCAGTACTACTCCTGAATTAAATTCAGCAGATCATACACATGTGCCTGCATCAGAAGTTCCTGCGGGTACTGTGGGGGCTATAGATAATGGTGACGGTACGTTTGACATGACTAGCGCTGCAGTGCGTACTACAGTCGATATTACTCCACCTCCAATTGTTACTGAAAACGCGACTTCATCCTCTCCTGAAGCTGAATCGCAGACAGTTCAACCTGACATGGAGCAGCAACTGCTAGAATCATTCTACGGTGGAGCAGAAAACATTCCAGCTCCAGAAAAAGCCTCAGAATCTCGTTGGACAAAAGTCAAAAAAGGTTTTTTGAAAGGTGTAGAGAGTGTTGCGAATTTCGGTACTCGCGTGATGGCAGACATCAATGCTGGTGTTGCTGATCAGCGTGCAGCTATGGAAACGGTGAATCAGCTTGCTGCTGAAAAAGCTGCTCAGAAGAAAGAAGTGCGTACAGCTTGGCTTGAGCGTCAAAAAGCAGGGGCAATTAATGGGCTTGCAGCTGCAGGAAAGTGGGGAAGTGAGAAGATGAGTGCTGCAGGAGCAGCTTTAGAAAAGGGTGTCGTTACTGCTGATACCAAGCTTCAAGCGGTTCAAGATAGCATCGCTAAGGGTGCAGGTGACATGGTGTATGGAGCTCGCATCGAGAAGTATCAAACAACTGTTGATAGTACAAATGACAATGGTCGTCTAGATGAGCTATTGGCGCAAGAAGTTGCTAATTATTCTCGTGCTCTAGACTCAAAAGACAATAAAGAAATTAATAAGGCGTATCGTTTTTTGAGTATTGCACACTCAAATCGTGACCAAGCGCTTAAGATTCGAAATCAAGCACAAGCACAGTTGGACAAGAATAAAGCTCGTCAAGCACAACTTCAGGCTCGATTTGGTCTCTCACAGCAGGCAGCGTAACATACACTTACTATGGACACATCTACAACAACTCCAGCTCTGCCATTAACAGAAGATGAACTCGCCGAATTAAAGGCGCTTGATCTCCTGGTTCCGGCTCAAGAAGAATATATAGCTGATATTACATCTGCACTTTCTGATTATTACGTACAAGAAGAAGAAATCACCAACGAAATGGACGCCCGTACAACCCAGATTTCTGATGCGGTAGATACAGCTGCAAACGCTGCAGTAGAGCAGATTCAGGCAGAAAATTTGGATGACGCGCGCACTGTCATTTCTGCTGCCTAAAAAGCTACAACGTTAGTATGGAAAAGCCCTACTGCATTCTATTTGCCGGAGTTGTAGGGAGCTCAAAAACACCCATTGCACACGTATTATCGTGTGCTTTTGGATTACCAATCTTGAATAAAGACGCAATCCGAACCGAAGTCGTTGAAGATTTGCGCGGCGAAAGTGAAGCTGAAGCCGCTCGTCGTGTTGAGCGTCGATTGCACAAAATGCTTGCTACGCAGCAAAGTTTTATCCTTGATGCGAGTGTAGATCGTACCTGGAACCAGGTTTCAGTTGAACTTACCGAGGCGGGGTATGCTTGGTTTGTGATATCGCTTGATTGGAGTATAGAGCTATTAAGTGAATTACTGATTAAAAAAGGCTATAACGAAACCTATAATCGGTTAAATGATTTACAAGCTGAGCATCAACGCTTTCTTAATGAGCATGGGGGAATAGTTGGTGTTCATTTAACTGATCCTGACTTTTCAGAGCGACTTGTGAATACTGAAACTGCAGTTTCACGTTGGTTAAAAAATAATTAACATGGAACAAGAGGTAAAAGTACTCGATGTTCAGGTTGAAGCACTCTGTGATTCGCACAATCACACATTATGACACTCTAGATGGCAGACTGGCTGCAGAAAATCGTCGCTGTAAAATTACTGAGGAAGAATTTACAAAAGTATCGATGAGTCGTCTATTTCCAGATGGGCAACAAAAAGAGTTAAAAACACGTGTGAGTAATAAGGATGCTACTGTAGGAATTTTAGAACAGCTTGGGTACTTCCCAATTGCTGAGGTAAAGGCTGAACGTATTTCATTTGAATTTAATGACATTGATGTAGATATTGATATCTTTCCACACATCCCTCCGTTTTTAGAAATTGACGCACCTGATGATATGGTGGCAAATGTACTATCTTCGCTGGCACTAGAACATTTAGAGCAGTTTATTGGTGGAACTCCAGAGATTTATTCTCGGTACGGACTTGAGTACTTTGTTGAAAATAAATATTGAATTAGTGGCCAGCCTTTTTGTTATAGTCGTTTTAGGCTAAGATACCACTATAGAAATTGGTTATGTATACACGCGAAGACGCTTGGAAACTACTCACAGAATGGACCGAAGGTTCGAGCTTGCGCCGTCATCTGTAAGCCTAAAAAAGTACCCCTCCATGCGCTGGCATGAAGGGGTTAAATAGTCGGTGTTATTAGGAGATTGATTCAATCGTGCTCAACCTGGCCAATAATACACGTTCTCGAATAATGAACATGATTTCCTCAGGTGAAAACGACGCAAAGTAGTCACTCAATGTAAATCGGTAATGGTTGATAAGGAGTTCTCTGCACTCCTCTGGCGTAGCAACTCGGAACGAGTCAATATGCCAAGTACTACACTGTCGGTCAGATGAGTGTTCGTAATGTCCTTCAGGTCGCATGCACCTGCAGTATAAATGAACATGTGCTTCATCTGCACCGAACCAGTTTACAAAGATTCCAAATGAATCAGGTTTCGGTGTGATCGGATCTACTGGAAATCCAATAGTGGCCTTTGGGTCAAGTATGAGAATGTCCCCATACGAAATCGTAGCTCTTCTTCTGATGTTGTTTCCTCCAAATGAGATGCTGGCAGAATAGCAGATTCAAGCAACTTGTTCAACTCAAGGTATTTGGATAATTTTTTCTCGTGAGGTTTTTCCAAAAACAATCGACAAACTACTCACAGGAACATCTAAAAAGTCTGCCAAAAGCTGGAGAATTTTTGCGTTTGCCTTACCTTTTTCAGGTGTTGCAGTTGTGTATACTTTGTAACTATCCTCGCCAGTTTTTTCTACCAGGTTGATGCCTGCATTCGTTTTTACCGTAACTGTTATTTTCATACGGTATTACATATTTTTGAAAACTGTACCTATGACTTTTTTGTTGCAGCTGAGTTACTGAAATCAGCTGAAGTATTTGTTTTTTGCTTAGTATCTAAACTGCTTTGGCCAAAATTTTTCCAAGTGCCGTCAGCTTGCTTATACTCGAAGTCGTATGAATTTCCATCAACAGAGGAGTACTTTAGGTAATTGTTGTCTGCGTATTTAAGTGAAAGCTTTGCCTTGAGTGCATCCAGCGAACTTGCAATTGGGTAGCCTGTATTGGTTTCAGAGTACTTGAGAATGCTTTGATTTACATACCCTGCAACTTCTCGATTGAGGTCAAACGTTGCATTAACACTCTGTAAGTCTGTAATGTAACTATCAATTGAATCAATCTCGCCTTGATAGGCAGCTTCAGGCACTGTAATGAACTTACTAATATCTACGCCAAGAGCTGTAAACTCATCGGGTAGGGCTTTAGCGATTGTGTCGATGAGAGCAAGTGCAGTGGTAGAATCACCAGAGGAAACTGCTTGAGAAAAATGGTATACGTCAGCTAGTGTTGCCTTTGCGTTGGTTGTAGCAGTGCTAATTGAAGGATCTGTTTTCAGGAGTTCACTTTCCCCTGGAAGGGTGTAGGTAGTCTGTTCGTACTTAGCAAGTGGAGCCGCAAGTGCGACTATTTCTGCATCATCTGAAGTATTGCCGATTTTTGCAGCTTGTTGGAGGTCGAGACAGAGTAATAAGTACGCTCCCATCACGTTTTCAGCAGTTGAATCTGAAGCACTCACTTTGGTCACAGCTTGACTATGCTGTGTAAGTGCAGCTTGAAGTTTGCTTGTGGCATCCTTATATTTGCCATATTGCATAGTTGGAGCAAAAGTAGCTTCTTGTTGAGCTAATTGTTGAATCTGACCATCTTTTGCAAGGGCAGATTGAAATGCTGCGGTAATGGTGTTAATCGCAGTGTTTCTGGCATCGTACGTCAGTGTGTCATCACCGTATGTTATAAGTGCAGGATCAATTCCATTAAGAATTGCAGCCTGGGCAACTTCTAGGTCAATTTCTTGAGCTCGATCGGATTCTACTGTAGTAACTGATTTTTGAAAATTGTGTTTTGAGAGAGCTGGGGCACCGAATACTCCTCCGGCACCGATGAGAACTAGGACGATAACAACTGATAAGATCGGAATAAGAGGTGACTTTCGAGAAGTCTGAGGGGTGATCGGTGACATGCTCACTACTGGTTGTTGAACCTGTATTTCTGGTGTGACCGGAGGTTCGGGAATGACTGGGGAACTTTCAACAACGATTGGAGCTGGTTGTTCCTGAGGAATTGCAGGAGGAACTTCAGCTGGAGTATTTTCAGGTACGACAGGAGTTGGTTGTTCTTCAATGACCGGAGAAGATGTGTTGTTTTCAACAGGAGTAACTTCGTCCATATGTGTACATGCTTAAAATCAAATTTTATTACATATATATAGTATCTGAATAGGGTATAGTTGCACAAATTTGGTACTTAATTTTCTTAAGGAAATAAAAGAGCCGCCGGGTTTCCCCGGCGGCGGCAATAGCAGATGATTGTTTAATCGCTGTCCAAATCATCCATGTAGACTTCCCATCCTTTCCACCCTTTAAAAACAACGATAGGAATTTCCTTGTAGGTTGTGTAGATGAACTCTGGTGTACCCTGCACTTTATAAAAGCCAGAATCTCCAGGCACCAGCGCATCCTGCAAGACAGTTGTGAGCTGTATTTGGGTGTCTTCCAAGGTCCAGACAAGAGCATTTTCGATATCCTCCCGATTGATGTACAGGGTACTCCGCTCCAGCGGAACCTGCATTTTGCCACCCCGTGCTACGATAACGTACTCGGGGAAGGCGACGTTCGACAAATGACGCTTCAGCGCAGAAAGCAGCTTCACACCTGTATGTACGGGTGTTCGAAAGCGATCTGCCGAGATTGTCCAGGGCATGCCATGTGTAAGATAGTATCCCTTCAGCTTGTGCTGTTCAGAAATCTCGAGAAGTTTTTTAAGTGTCTCAAGATTGTCGTTGACTCCACGCATAAGTGGAATTTGTACAAGTCTGAGCACTCCAGTTTCATCAAGTCGATGAATACTTTCGATCGCCTCTTCGGTGAACTGTCGCGGATGAACCACGTGAACGCCGATCTCGGTGACATTGTAACGCTTAAACAGTTCTACCAAACGCGGAGTAATCCGCATCGGTGAATGCATAAAAAATGCACTGTTAAACCGTATTGTTTCGATGTGGGGTATCGATCGTACGTCGGCGAGCATTTCCTCAAGCCGATCGTCGGTTTGCATGAGCGGGTCGCCGCCACTGAACAGGAATTCCCTGATCTGTGGATGCTCCCTAAGCCAATCCATACCAAGTTCCCAGTCGCCTTTCACAGCTGTGCGAATCGTATTCCGATCCACTGTGCGGTGTGCTTGGAAGCAATATGTGCAGATCGACATACAGCCCTTGCTGCGATAGCAGATTCGGTCAGTGTATTTCCATTGCCAGAGTTGTGACCCTGGAACGCAAATTTCCGACTCCATCTCCCAGTTGATCTTCTTGGTGGCTTCGTACACGTCTGCGCGAACGTTAAATGGTTCGAACGGTGGAAAGAAGAGATACGTGAACGGGTCATCAAGATCAATTGTTCCGTCACTGTTGACGAGAGTTTTCAGTAAGTATGGAGTAAGTGAGAATTGATATTCGTCACCATGTCTCGCAATACCTTCAGATATGTCAGGTGGTAGTTCAACATATGAACCGAGAGCTGCAAGGCTCCCTGCCCGATGTCGAATTTGCCACATTGGATCGTTCCAAGACTGGTCGTAGAAAAGCCGAATAAGTTCAGGCTTAAGATTCAGAGTTGTCAAAGTATTTCCCTCCTAGGAAACCGAATAGCAACGAGTCGTTCTCGCTGCTTATGTAGGTATAGATGGTTTCCTGCATATTTCTATATATTTTATAAAATATGTGCGATCTATCTCTTTAACGTCTATATCCAAACCTATTAATTGGTACATAAGGCGCGGTGTTCTTAAAATATCTAAAACTGTAGAATATTTTCTACAACTATTTTAAAACTAGAACAATGTACATAAAAGAAAAAGCTGTCACATTGGACAGCTGTTTTTGAGACCTAGAATGTACGTTTTCGGAAGAAATTCTTCGGTGCTACTGCAGAAAGTATTGCCGCAGCCCGCAGAAAAATAGAGTTAAAAATGTTGCAATACTCAAAAGTATGAGAAATCGCGGGTAGTACCGTGTCTTGATGTCTGAATTCGGAAGTTCCACATTGCACCTCTTGCTATTTTATATATCAAAAAATACATGCTGCATCCAGTATGTATATCTTAGATACACAATTAATGTTGATGATTTGCAAAAAATTAGTCCCAGCACAATTGCCGGGACTGTAAATTGATCGAGTTGACTGGATTCGAGCCAGTGACGTTTGGGGCCCAACCCCAGTGCTCTGCCAGGCTGAGCTACAACTCGGATACCGATAGATTAGCTATTGAGTCTATAGGAGTCAAGAACAATCATCCGGCTCCTTTGCTTCTTTCGAAGCACGGTTGAAGAAGTTGTGTGAGAATATGAGCAGGGTAGTGGAACAAACATACCCAGTAAGGGTCATGAACATCTGATGTATTTCAGTGTCACTTGAAACAAATCCACGTCCAGAAATCGTATACGTCATGGATAAAATACCGAAAAAAAGTGCTGCAATACCACAGCCTGTGTATGTTTTCTTCAAATAAAACACCTCTGCATACGAATGTATCAGAAATGACTACAATTAATAGTTTTGTGAAATAAAAAAGTCGGCCTTCTGCAATATGTTGCATCCGGCCGAACGAGAAGTTCGATCAGTTGGAATTTCGTGCCCTTACTCGAACAGTGCCGAGTTGTGTGGTCATTGGTGAGCGTATGTTTTCCCTGGTGTCAAACCTTGCAGGCCACCCTGAAGCTGAAAAATTGAAGCCAATGAAGTATTCGACTTTGTCGACACTGTAGACTGGCCATCCTACATGACCTATGCTTCCGTCAGACCTGAAGGTTAACTGAAGTAGTTTGTGGTGTGTTTTCTCTTCGAAGTAATCCAGTTCAGGGTCCTTCGTGATGTATTCCTTTACTACAATTACACCGCCGCATTTCCAAAACGCAGCTGGTTTGTATGTTGAAATCCAGGAAGGTATTTCCCAAACAGGAAGTTGCTTGGTGATAGAAGTTCTCCAGGAATCCGGAAAGTTCAAATCCATTCCGTCAGAAGGCGAACCTGAGTTTGAAACCTTAAGAACGGTTTGGTCGGATGTTTGGATCCAATATCGCGACGACGAATTTTGAAATGTGCCAAAAAGGCACAGTACCAAGATAGTGAAAATGTTCATGATCTTAGGGCGAACTATATCAGGAAATGAGTATTTTGTCGAGTAGTTTAGGTCCATACAATACATGGCAAATTTGCTACTATTACTGTATGGAAAGTGAAATTATTGCATGACATCTCCAGATACAACTGAGCCAACACAACAGGAGGCGCCAAAAACTGGTCTTTCTGCATTATATGAAACGCGTGAAACTGAATCAGGTGCATTTGAAGTAATTCTTCCGGGGTTTACAGATTTGCGTGGCAATATCATGGGAACTTGTACCGAAACGTATTTCACAGCAGAAGATGCTGCTCAAGCTGCTTGGCAAGCAAAAATTGATCAGCGACAGATGAGTGAAATCTGGAGTGGTGAAGGGACTCTGGCAGAAAAGAAGAAATTAGGGAAGGAATTATATGACCGGAAGGCGTTAGCCAAAACGTACACTAACGATTTTTGGATACGACGTACCGAGGATGGTTTGTTTCGTGTTTTTGAACCTGGAACTGGAAAAGAAGGTACTCCGTTTAATACTTGGGAAGAAGCAAAAACCTACTATTTGGATGTGAGAGCAACTTTTGAGGATAAAACCAGTCATGAAACTCTTCTTAAACTTCCGCTCGATTCAACCACTTCTGTGTCTTTTGTGGATTTTAATGGGTATGACCCGAAACCATCACCTACTAATGAGAGTTATGGTATTTCAGCAAAAGTGGCTGATTCTCTCTTTCGTGATGGTTTTGGTGCTGGCTCATCAAGTTATGAATTTACACTGAATAATTTAGGTACGTACGCTGAAACGGTGAATAAAGAGGGGTGGGAACTTAGTATTTTTGATTTTGTATCTGAATATCTCGAGAAAGAGGACCCTGAGCTGGCACGAAAAATCGGTATTACGAATCTGCATGAGCTTAGCCCTCGTCAAGCTTCTCAATTGGCTACCGAAATAGTTGTGCGTAATACAAAGTACAATTATGGCTATATTTCTGAAAAGTATAAATCAGAACCGGGCACATTTCCTGAACCAACCCCTGCCGACAAAAGTTCGGTTATGCAGATTCTGGAAGAAGGCCTGCAGAATAAAGATAATCCTGAATGGGCGGGTAATGGAGTATGTCGAAACTTTGCAATATCAGTGTTATGTGTTTTTGAGGCGCTCAAAAAGTATCAACTTGAACTTAGTCAGATCAAAAATACGTACTGTAAATACGAATCTGGCAAAGAGTATGCTCCAGGTAAAAAATTTGAAAAAGGAGAAGCGGGCCACGCTTGGAATTCATTTCTCACAATAGGTAAAGATGGATCGGGAGAAGCTACGATAGTTGATGCAACTTGGGCTAAACAAGATCTGGAAACCAAGGAAGTTATGGGTCTTGATTATACGTTAACGCGCATGGAGAGGATGGTGAAGCAAATAGTTGAGGACCCAAGACGTGAAACTGACTCGGAAACAATGCAGTCAGTATTACACTATTATTTAACGAGAATTCAGCTTGCTTCTTCAAAAAATAGTGCCGGCTACAGTACTCCGCAGGAGCAACGCTCTCATTTTGCTCAGAATGCACTTCATATCATTATAAGTAATGGTGAGTCTGAAGGTATTCCAGATGGTCTTATTCAGTATCTTTCTAAGGCAATAGAGACCTTAGAACCAAGTTCTGGAAAAGATGTTAAAACACTCCAAAATCTTAGTGTGCGTTATCCTGAATTGAATATTCAATTACCAGATCTGCTGAAGCGAATGTATCGAGAAAAAGATTTCAATTCTTTACCGTTTAGTAGTTTAATTTTCGACGACGATGCATTGCAGATTATAGCGATTGATTGTTTGAAAAGTAATCCGGAGCTATTTAAGGATGCGTGTGAAAATCAGCGTTTTCAGCAGCGGTTGGCTGAGGTTGCGGGTAGTTTGAATTAACATAAATAGACCAAATAAATCTGGTCTTTTTATGTTGTAGACCTATGAGGAGAACGTGGAACTTCTTCTCTGTATTTACGTGCGTATAGGCACACTTTCCAAGAATACCCTATAAAGAACTGGTTATTAGTATGAGCCATCTGATGAGAATTTCTCAGTGAGTAGTCTGTAGAAATTTAGTGTCTACTACTTATCTAACTGGTCTAATTCAGAAGTGTGCACATGAGCTGGTGTAGGTAGATGAATTTTTCCGTTAGCCTCATTCCGGTCATAGGTAGCCTTCAATTCTATTCCGCTGGGAGTTACGTTGTTTATTAGGATCGAAGATGTTGTAAAAGATATTACCGCTCCTGAGCTTGGTCGACTAAGGGTGGTACGTGCCGCATCGGCAATGCCACCTATCCCACCTGCATCACATGAATCAAATACCACACTGGCGTTAGGGGCGAGCAGTCCCTCGAGGCGGCTGCTGCCGGGACGGTCAAAGTCTTCTATCGTAACACGTCCGTGTACTTCTTTAGAGAGAGTGAATCCATTGTTACTACCGTGCGCTGCTACAATCAGGAATTGGAGCGGCTGCTGGGTAGATCCTGGATCTGGAGTTGAATCCAGTAGGCGTGAAACGAGCTCGCGCAAGGAAGTGCATTCAGCAATGAATAGTTTGACTCCTGGCGCCTGTGATTGTAGTTGTAGTGGTAGAGTGTAAAGATACTGACGAGCCTCCTTGAGTGCGCCATTCCAGTCATCTTGGCAGTACACGGCAAGTCCGTAGCGATCCGGGCGTTCAATTCCTATTGCCTGCCCCAGAAGGAGTTGTTGTGGATAGCGGGCGAATTGATTAATGCCGAACTTTTTCTGGAGGTATGCACTGCTACCTTCCTTGGAGAATTCCAGAAATCTGATAGCTTCAAGGTTATTTGCTAAATAATGGTTGTCGTACTCCCAGTCCTTTTCTCCTGTTTCTGATTCGAAGAATTGACCGGAGCCGGCGTAGATGGATTTCCCAAGTTGCTCAGCATTAATCTTCCAGCCAGTTTTATCGCAAGTAGCTTGCAGATATTCAATGAGATATTTTGGAGTACTAGTAAATGTGATCAGCATTTTGTCAAGAAAATCTGCATCATGTCCCCATCCATCTACTCGCGCCAACTCCTGCCAGAGAAGAATTCTTTTTTCTGAGTTAAGGAACCTAATATAGTGACAGTCTCCCGCGTGTCCTCCGCGGGTAAGCTTTACTAACTTTTCGAGTGGAATTTTAGAGAGTGCGTACTCTGTGAGGTCCCATACTGTCTCGTCTGCCTCAAATGCAGGGGTAATGCCCTGTAAGAAATTTGGCTCAAAGAAGGAGTCTCCTGTTTCAAAGGCTTTTCCCAGAACAGCACCTATTCGAGTTAACTCGTCTCCTTGGAGATTGTTAGGTGATTTTAGCATCTTTGCTACCCACATTTGGCAGGTCTGTGTCTGCTTAAACGCCGTTAGGAAAAGAGATAGATCCTCAGTGAGTAACATTAGGAAATCGTCAGAAGACCAAGATTCATCAATGATAATCTTCCCGTCTTTGTTGCGATGAAGATCAAGAAGGGCTTGCAGATCACTTTTTTGTTTTTGAGTTTCTGTCTCCACTTCCATGGAGGGTAGTTCTGGACCGAGATGAGGCAATTCGTGAGACATGTCTAAAGTGTATCATAATTGACTGTCTACAACTCACGGGCGTGTGATTTTTTGGTTCTAGTAAGATCTTTTTATATTACCTTTTAAATGTGAGTGATGTACTCTATCAACCCTTTCCCTTTTTTAACACCCTAACCTGTCCACCAACGAAAAAGACCCACCTTTCGGTGAGTTATTTATGTTGGTGGAAGACCAGCCAAAAAGTTTACACCTAATACTCGTAGAGCTTACTCGTTGGAAGCAGATCTTAATGCCGGAATATCAGAGGTGGAAGCTTGCAGGTTAAAACTCCTCCCACACATTAGTTACACTATATATCTATAGGAGCGTTATCTTGGGTGCTAAGAATTATTATGAGATGCAACTGGATGTTTAGTAGCGTAATATACTAGTATGCCAACTAAAACGGAAGTAATTTACAAATTGAATGGGATTAACGCCGAAGAAGGTGTTGATATCTTTCAGATTGCTCCTATTTTGATGAGTTTTGGAGAGCTTATCCGCTCAGCAAATGATACGTTAGGTTTTGAGGAAAAAATTGATGTCAAGGTTAAGCCTTTCAGAGAAGGATCGTGGATAACAGAGTTTGTTTTTCATAGCCAAGTTGCCACAACTCTCTTTAATCATCTCGATACACCTAATGGTCAAAACCTTGTAACAATCTTAAGTTTGCTTGGCTTGAACGCTAAAGAAGGTATTTCTGGCGTGTTAAATATTATTAGATTTACAAAAGGAAAAGTCAGCAACTTTAGAAAAAATACTGATGAAAAGACAGTTGTATATGAGAATGAAAATGGTGAAAAAATTACAGTTACATTACCTGAACATAGACTGATTCAGTCTCCGATTGTACAGATCAATTATTACAACTCCGTTGTTACTCCATTAGAGAACTTTCCCTC
Source organism: uncultured Candidatus Berkelbacteria bacterium (assembly GCA_903834195.1). Lineage (GTDB taxonomy): Bacteria > Patescibacteriota > UBA1384 > CAILIB01 > CAILIB01 > CAILIB01. The sequence continues at coordinate 15,109 of CAILIB010000038.1, forward strand.
GGCCGAATCTGTTGCGATAAAGATCAATTCTGGAAATAGTACTGAAGAGGTATTCACCGAAGAGGATAAGCAGTATTTTGAGGAATATGCTCGTACAGAGTTATTGGAGGATGTTGAGGAAAGCATCAGCACAATGACTGGTGTATTTATTAAGCCTAAGAGAGGTTCATATTCTGGGGAAGAAAAAGCTTACTCTTTTGTTATGGGTGACGCACCTATTTATCCGGTAACGCTTGAAGATCAGGAATTCGTCCGAAAGTTACAGGCGGGAGAGGTTAGGTTGTATTTTGAAGATGTCCTGAGGGTTAACCTAGAAATACGTCAAAAGAAAGACAGGAATAACAAAATTAACACTCGTTATTCAATAGTGCATGTTGAAGAATATTCGCCGTATGAGAAACCGCAGCAATTGACTCTAGATAGCCATGACTAGCTCAAGCATACTGTCAGAGCTTGCTCGTTGGAAGTAGATCTTAATGCCTGAGTATTAGAGGTTGAGGCTTACAGATAAAGCCTCCTTCCACTCATCAGTTACACTCAATTAAACATCGTAAACTTACAGACAGAGACTTTGTGCGGGTGTAACAATTAGTATTGACTGGGTACGTATAATATTTTGGGTGAAGCTACTTTTTGTAGAAGCTTATAAATTCGTGGTGGTTAGCACTGAACATCTCAGATGCAATTAAATTGATATTTACCTGCATATTTTCTGAGATCGAATGGTTTACAGCTCTCTCAAGGAGTTGGTAGACGTCATTTACATGCCAAGCACCGGAATCCTCCTTCATCATTGTCGGAGTAATTAATGATAAAAGCTCAATCGTTTTTTCTGGAAAATTATCAACAAGCTTTTCTAGACCATTTAAAATGAGTGAAAAGTGTTCTAGTTTTCCTCCTGTAATCTTGGCGGCGGCGAGAATTAGATCTAGCTTAAGCTCTTCATCAAATGCAATCCTCACGAACCAATCTCCAAGCGCTACCATTGAAGGACTCTTTGGGTACTCGTTTAGTAATAATTCATGAATGTGTCGGAGTTTATCGATCTGTCCACTCGCAAAGTTATAATCTTTGAACATCATGCCAATTTGCACGATGATTTCTTTCCTTTCCGCCTCAGTAGACTTACTAAAAAGCTCCATGAACCATTCAAGTGGGCTGAGGTTTAGCATAAACCCTAATACTAAGAACTCTGCGTGTCTAACTACAATCCCAACATTAAACCCATGAACACCTGTTACATCTCGAAGGTCTTCTGGGTGCTGTGAGTAAAATAGAAAATGTTGTTCAAGGCTTGGATAGAGTGATTGATCTAACCTGCCCTGTCGCAAATAAGAAGCCCAAGCTTCAGCTCTTTCCTTGCTGGTGCCAGATAGAGGGAAGATATACTCTAAATTTTGAGTATACCAAGTGGGGTCTATATAATTTAGGTGTGGTAGGTGAGAAGCGATTACTGATCTAGTTAATGCTGTAGCAGAAGGGCTTGATGCAAGGCTTTTTAACTGCAAACCAATTTCGGGTCTAATTGTAACAAGGAGGGATTCTTTATAATCCTTACCCAGATGGTTTTTTAACTGAAGGGCGTAATTTACGGCTCCATAAGCAGCTTTACCAACTACGCTGTTCAGGGCTAGAAAGTCAAAATCGTTATTTGAGCTTCCTTCTTCGATTTCTCGTATGTGGACTTCTTCTGGATCTGCGGAGGCTAGTATCTTCGTAATTAATTCCCACAACTTTTTCCTGCTACTTTCTCCTAATGTTTCAAACATTCCTAGTGCTGCTTCCATCAAATCAATGACTTTATAGAGAATTGCAGATGTAATACGATCCTCTTTACCCGTGATTTCGTCAGTCAGTTGAAGGAGCCAATTAAGTGTATTTTCTACTACTTCATCACCAAACTTTTGTGTGTTTTCTTTTAAGCCAGTAAGAATTGCTGGGTAGTGGCCAGTGGGTAGATTTTTAATGAATCCTGAAGCCAGGTAGTGTGTAGGATTATCTCGGAAAAGCCTCGTTAAACCTTCGCTTAACTCATCGGTATGAAAACCAAAGGGATCGTTGCTGGCCTCTGTTGTGGCTAAATATTTTGCCAGTTCCTCGGGCGTGTATGAATCCAAATCCATCGGTTTTGGTTTTTTCGGCGTAAACTCAGCTCCTCCATTACCCATAATGATGGCTTCTTGGGCATGTTTTTCGCCATATTTATTTAGTAGCTCATTGTAGAGATTCTTTGAGAGTATTAATTTATCTGCAAAAGTTCTTAATCGAGTGAGAATGTAGTTTTGTTGGTGAGGTTCATATTCATCTAAAGTTTTGAGTCCTCCTACCGCATCAATAATCGCCTTTTCGTATAGCTTAACAAATTGATCTGTAATTAAATTTGCATGTTTTTCCTTAAAGGCATCAAATTCGATTCCGATACCATGTCCGTTGATCAATGATGGATCATTAAAAATCTTTTCTAAAATAAGATTGTTATTGAAAGAATAATCCAGGTTAGTAAGCAAGAACATTGCCAATCTTTTAAAAATTAGCCACCTTTCTCTTAGGAGTATGTCAAGTAAGCCCTCTGCTTGACGTTGGTTTGCTTTAACTGCGTGGATAAGCTCCACTAAGCTATTTATCAACAGGTCATTTACGTTATGATCTCTCTCACTATCATTAATGCGAACTCTAGAGATGCTGGAAAAATCTTCCCATGTCTCAAGATCTTCAGGGTGAGCGCCACGCTTTTTGGCATCCATAAATTCACGGAGCCTCTTGATAAGCACAGTTCCTGCCATCAGTGGTCGTGCTTGCATGAATGGTTTAAAGTTGCCCTCTAAGTATTCTTGATACTGCCAATCTCCTATTGCTGGCTTTGCCTCTAATTTGAAGTAGTACTCAATGTTTTCAGGATCATAGTCCGGTGGGGTTGGTGGTGTGTTAAGCCTTAATATATTACTAACAATTGCTTGAGCTTCACGATAAGATCGCTTTTCAGTGAATCTTATAACGAGTAGTCCAGCTTTTTCTACTAACAATCTGTAGTGTGCAAAATCTGACCTCACCCACTTGCTGACTAACTGAGCGATATCTCTATTCAAGTACTGTGGTGGGAGTTTTTGAATGCAATCTAGCAAGTCTCCCATAACCCTCGGGTTGTCGGTGTTACGAATAGGTGAGGTTATGACAGAATTCAATTCTTCCCCAGAGAGTTGATCGGCAATTTTTATTACGTAGGTCAGGGGTAGGTGTGCTGGGGTTATGATTCCTTCAGCGGTACTTATTAAGGGTGAAGTGCTATTAAAAAGCCCCTGAGCGATAAGAAACGGGAACCATCTTGGATTTCGTAAATTTTTAAAAAAGAGCTCAAAATGTTGGGGTCGACGCAAAAGTGCCTTGAATTTATCTTGCTGAGAACTGTTAGGAGGGGTAAAGGGATCTTTATTAGCGGCTTTGACTAATTCCTCAAGTGAATCTGCACTATCGATCGGTGGGAATAGAAGGCCATATAAAGCATCTTCTAAGAGTTCCCATTTCTTAATGCACTCTTGCCAGTCTTCAGGTTGATAGGAGGGGAGGTCAGTAACATGCGCCCTTATTACAAACCATTGAGTTAGCTCGTCCCAATTTTCGGTTGCTGTATTTACTGCGTCAGTTGCGGGAATCAGTACAGTATCGTCCGTTAGGACATGGTGTAAGGTGCTTGAGTTTGAGGGTCTAGCTTGATAGTCTTTATATTTTTGAATTAAAGTCGCAAGACTTTCTTTGCCCTTTTCATTTAATGTTTCTGCCTGACCATCCCATGCTCCTACGAGTGTTTTTAAATCCTCATCAGCTTGAAATGCTCTCTTGACGTCCTTTCCGGCAGCTTGTGCAACTTGTCGGGCAAAGGTATTAGCAAACTCTCTTACACCATGAGCAAAGAAATGTACTTCAACGCTTACTCCTGTTCCCTCCGATAATTTAATTACATGCAAATAGAGGTCAGCTAATTGGCTAGATCTAAGTCGCAATGCCTCTTCATTTTTTATTCTCTGCTCCACTTTATTCATTTTTGGAGTTCAAGCTTTTTATAAGGAGTGAGTTAGTAGCGGGAGAGATAAAGCTATGCTAGCAAAAAATTCTTAAACAAACATTAAACAAATCTGAATATAGTTTTTTGCTAGAAATTCTGAAAGCAGCTATTATCAGTAAGTCTAGACCAATCAGTATACAAGGGGCTTCTGTATCCCAGTCGCCTGTACCCAAAAATCGGCAGTCGTCCGAATACTTGGGTACACATCGTGTATTCTGGTTGGCCTAGACAGCTCAGGACGGCTGTCGTTTTTTATTAGCACGAATATATGGCAAAATCACAACTCAACGTTGAACGTCTAAAGAAGGTGATAATTGTTGTTGTGCATCTGATAGTTGCAATCTCTTTCCTTGCAGCCTTAAACGCTAATCGAGAATTCAATAAGCAAGTAAACGCTTGGGCAACCTGCTTCACAAGTCAACCAAATCACTGGATGCAAAGCCAAGAAGACAAGGCATTTAATGCTTGCGAGTCCTATGCTCACGATGAGGATCAGGCAAAAAACCAGAGGCAAGCTTACCTCTTTATAGGATCAGGAATACTCATCCTCTACTGGATAGGTAAACCAATTGCTGAAAATACATACCGATATATCTACAGTGGAGAGAGCGAAACTTCAAAGCCCTAGATAGCCCCTGCCAGTGGGGTATCACCCCAATCCCGCCACTTTAAGAGTCATGCTGAATCACCTGTAATACGCACACCAAATTTTTTGATACCCCCTCCCAAAGTGATAGAGTAGGGTCGAACCAAAAATAAATACAAATATGCTAAATACTAAGCTCACTCAGAAGCAGCTCTCTTTTGTGGAGAACTATCTGTTAAATGGTGGAAATGGTACACAAGCTGTTTTAGGGTCATATAAGACCAGAAATCGTAAATCAGCCAGTGTCATTGCTTCTCGTAACCTTCAGAATCCTCGAATAGCCCAAGCCCTGAGAGGTTCGCCGGAAACAGAGAGAGTTATCCTGGATTCTATTGCAAGAACTATCAAGGAAGGATTAGAGGCAACAATAGACGGAAAGGTGCCCGACTATGTAATTAGACATATGTTTGTGACTACTTGTATAGAGTTAATGAACCTCAATCCAAGGCCAGAAAAACAAGTTACAAAATCAGGAGTTTTAACACAAGAAGCGATAGATCGTATACGAACACGAGACGCAATCAGAAAGCGCAGTTAGTACTAGTTATCCTTTTGGACATAAGAAGGCCTTAAATCGCACTAGGTGAGGTTATAGGGCATGATCGAGCGTGTGACTTCATGGTGATTAGGGGCTCTGGAATCTTATACTTGAGCTTATCGTGCACTTGCAAAAGTATGCAAACGATCTTATCATTGATGCGTACATTCAAAACACAAACAAATATCTCTCAATCGATACAACTAAGCGCTAGCAGGCGTTTAGAGCTGTATATCTGACCAAGAAAAATAGCTGCTCCAGAGTTTACCTCCTGGTGTTTTTTGCTTTGTGCGCATTGAGCCACAAATACAAAAAGATGGAACAGTCAAATACGGTTGAGGTTGATCCGCTTACCCCTAAAGAGAAGGTGGAAATAAGGAAGAAGATAAAAAGCGATTCTAAGGAACTTGCTGCTTTTCTGTATAGTATTTATCGTAAGAAGAAGCTCCAAGAGCTTGAGGTGTAAGATAGAATAAATAGACAACCCTATGACCAAGACCATCAGATCAATCGCATTGTGTCGTGTTTCTACCCCAGAGCAAGCACTTACTGGGCATAGTTTGGAACGCCAAAATGAAAATGTGTACAGAGGAGCAGATGAGTTAGGGGCACCAATAAAAGAAAGGTGGTCACTAGATCAATCTAGTCGTGCTGGTAAGAATTTCAAGAGAAAGGATCTCAATGAGATGATTGCCTACTGTAAGGCAAATCCAGATGTGAAATATCTCATTGTTGATGAAGTGGATCGCTTCATGCGGGATATTAAATACTTTTACTATTTTGAGGCTGTATTCGAGCAGTTGGGAGTTAAAGTCTGGTACGCATCTCAACCTGAATTGAACGGTGACAACATGATGGCAAAGCTGAATAAGCTATTCCTAATCTTCAGGGCAGAGGCAAGTAATGATGAGAGGATAGGTAAGACTACAAATGGTTTAAGAGAACGAGTAAGGCTTGGCTATTATCCTTTTCCAACTCCACAGGGATATAAACGGACTATAACGCCCGGTTTATTTGAGCCTGATGATGTTCGGTTCAACCTTCTCCAGAAAGCATTTCGTAAAGTTCTCCTTGGCAGTAATTACAAGGAAACGACTGCTTGGTTAACTCAGCAGGGGTATTTAACTCCACAGGGCAAGTTATTAAGTCCAAATCGCTTTCGTGAGATGTTGAAGTGTCCATATTATGCGGGAGTTATTCGTATTACCGGTTGGGATTTTACCAATGAACATCCTTTGCATAAAAAGATGGTTACTCTAGAGGAGTTTGATCTTATACAGGAAAGAATTGATAAGAAAAAATATAAAATTCCTCATAGAAATCATAATCCTGAGTATAAGCTCTCAAACCTTATGGAGTGCGCTGAATGTGGTGGAAGACTGGTAGGGTTTCCTCATAGGAACGGTAAGGGTTGGGTAGGGCACAAGTACAGATGTCGTGGTTGTAAAAAGAAAATGTATCAGCGTGTAGATGTACATGGGGCATTAGATGATCTATTGGTTCATGCCCATTTAGTTAATGAGAATAAGGGTCAATTCATTGCTGATCTCAAAGAAACCTGGAAAGAAGGTCGATCTGAGGCCTTTGGTCACATCCAGATTCTTGAGGCAAGGAGAGCTACTCTAGATGAGGAAAAGAAAAAATACCTTACGGCCTTAGCAATGTATCCAGCGTTAAAGGATGACTACTTACAGCAGATAAGCGATGTTGTAGAGAAGATAAAAGCAGTGGATGAGGAGATGGTAACTGCTAAAAAGGTGGATGATGATCTCATAGAATTTACCAAGTTTGCATTGGATTATGTGGATGGCCTTAAGGACAATTGGTGGGACTTGAGTTTTGCTGACATGAAAAAGTGTAAACAACTTCTATTTCCAAGCGGTTTTTCAATAAATTATTTAGGAAAAGTTTACACCCCTGAAATTAGCCCACTTTTCAGGTTGGAAGGGTACGAAAAAGAGCCCTTTAGGGGCTCAAATCTCGGTATGGTGGAGGTGGCGGGGGTTGAACCCGCGTCCATCATGGGTATTTCTGGGATTCTCCATGCTCAGTCTGTCCATATACGTACGCACACGGGACAGACAAGTGCGTGAGTACGTCGTTCCGTAATCTTAGCTGTGGGTACGGTACCTATCCACAGAGCGACCAATCTATATTATGCCGCTCTCCCGCCAGTTGGCGAAACGGGTGCGACAGCCTAATTAGATTAGGCGAATGCAGGTACAGCAACAGGAGCGAAAACGCTCTTGAAGGCAGTAGCTACACGTGCAAAGGTGTTTGCACTTGGGTTTTGTGTACGGATTTACGAGGAAGCACACAACCTCGGCATGCTGGTCCAGAAGGGACCACACGGTGTCGAATTAATACACCCCCATGTTGTTCAGGTTCACCAAGTGATTATACCAGAAAATACGATTTTTTCCAGACTTGACCATATACAATTATAAGTAGAAACTAGGAGTGTCTTGAACAAGGAGTGTCATGATGATTGAGTTTACGCAACATTCACTGTTTGGTGGTATAACCACTGTTCGATATTTTATCGAATCCCCGGACAACACGGACGTCTCGATGTACCAAGAAGTAGACGATCAGCCTACTTTGGATAACCTATCTTAATAGTCCAACTTGGACTTCGCCCGGGGGCACGGCCCCCATTTTTTATACTTGACAGCAGAACAAAATGTAAAGTATACTTTCCATCAGAAGGGGATTGTTCATATGAACGACAACAAGAACGTTATCCACATTCGAATCCGAGACTTGCGACGTGAGAAATCACTCACGCAAGAAGAGCTTGCAGAAGCTCTTGGAGTATCGCGACAGTCGATCAACGCCATGGAAGCGGGTCGCTGTTTACCGAGTTTACCGGTGGCACTTCAAATTGCCTCGTTTTTTTCGGTGCCAATTACACTCTTGTTCGGCCTCGAAGAAGAAATGCAACAAGCTGTACAACAAATTCAACAGATTCAACCAGTTGGAAATCAACGGAAGGAGAATATGTCTCAATTAGTACCATGGTCACCACTTCGCGAAATGCGCGAAATGCTTGACGAAATGATGGATGAAACAATGAACTATGCACCAGCTACTGGTGTTACGGTTCCTGCAGTCAATATTTCACAAACTGAGCAAGAAGTTCACATCGATCTTCGTTTGCCTGGGTTTAAGAAAGAAGATCTCACTATCGAAGTTGGTGAGGACTTTCTCGCTGTTTCAGGTGAAGCTAAGCATGATCATGCAGAAGGAAATAAGCAATACTTCCGCCGAGAATTCGTTTCACAGAACTTCTCACGAACAGTTTCACTTCCAGCAATTGTGCAAACTACAGGTGCTGAAGCCGAAATGAAGCATGGAGTGCTCAATATTCGACTCAAGAAAGCGGTTGAGGAAAAGCCAAAAACCAATCGGATCGAAATTAAAGCTGACTAAGCTAATAAAACTAACAAAACAAATAGCCTGTTTTTGCCTCCGCATCCCGAATATTTACGGGGAGGACCAGCAAAAACAGACTATTTGTTTTGTTAGCGTAATACACATGCTAGAGTAGAGAGGTAGTTAAAACAGATTGGCCGTTGTGCCGGATTAAATAGGGAACCTTATGTCTAACGCTTCTATCGAAAAACGCCTCGAACTGCTTGAAAACGCTGAAATGGAGTACAAAACTCACAAAGAAATGCTCAACGATGCGTTGGCAAATGATAGCGAGCTTATTCAGCTTGAAGACAAGATGAAAGACGGCAAGCGTCGTTATCAGGCACAAAAAGAAGCGGTGATGAACGAACCTGAAAATCGCAAGATTCAGGAGAAAATGAAGGACGTTGCTCAAGAAATTAAAGATACCAAGAAACTGCTTGCCGACGAATTGCTTGGCTACTTTATGCAGAACAATAGTCTTGAGTATATTGACGGCAAGGGTAATAAACGTCGCATTTCAGTTTCGGCTAAGTTTGCTAAAGGCGGCCGCGACGAGGAGTAGTTCTTGAGAAGGGGAGGAAGTTCTGCTAGGGTGGGTAGGTGAATCGGGAGATGAGACTCCTTGGGCACACTCGCCCGCGGTGGTTCCTTTGGGCAATTAGCTCAGGTGGTTAGAGCGCTACATTGACATTGTAGAGGTCACTGGTTCGAGTCCAGTATTGCCCACCAATAATGAGTATTCAACTCCTAGAGATGAATACTCATTATTGTTTTAGAGGAGGTATCATTTCATTTATGATTTTAATAAAAGCGCGTAAGTGCTAATATATTAACAGGTGTAATACTTAGTTTGAAATAGACCTTGTTAACTATGATCATACTGCGTTTTATTGCGATTTTTGCTTTACTAATTGTCGCTACTGAGCTACCAAAGATAGTCAAGGCAATTCGTGAAAGGGATATAGCAACTATAATAGGGTACCTACTTACTATTGGTGTTCTAGTATTTCTTGTTAGGCTTTAATGATCACGAATTTGCAATATTTTGCGATGGCTATAAGTTGACCAAAACACAATGACTTCACAACAAGCTGCAAAAATTCTTGAAGATTATCTAGGTTCGATAAAGGATCTACGACCTCGGGCTATTGTTCAATCAACAGACGATCTTCCGTACCCTTCTAGTAAAATTAAGTATGCACATTTTGTGCACACAGAGAATCTGATAGATCAAAACAAGTTCACAAAGGAGGTCGCCAGTATGTTGATGGAGTCTTACGGCATCATCGACTCTTTCTTTGTGGAAGACAGCGATGCTGTAAATACGGAGTATAGAGAATTCATTGCCGGATTAAAAAGAGGAATCATAACTAATTTCAAGTTGCCGAATCCGTTTGGTGAATCTAAAGAGGTGCTGGATTTTATCAATTTCTTTGAAGAATACTTATTTAAGTCAGGCAAGAAGCCGTTATTTAGGGGTGATCCCGATCCAAAACCGAGCTTTATCTGGGATGCCGTTATGGATAAGGTGCGTAAGGAAAAGGATGTCGCAACCTATATCAAGATTGTTAACACGAGGTTAACGCGGGCAATCCATCTAGATAATGAAAAGAGTGGCAGAGAGCTAGTATTTGTATAATGCTTCAACTAGAAAGAGTGAATCCTGAATGGAAATAATCAGTTTGATTTTTGGAATATTGGGTCTGGTCGCAACGCTTTTTGGGACGGCGTTAGCTTTCGTTACCTATGTCAGCCCAATGACCAGGTTCAATTGGTATTTAAAGAATCCGAGGAATTGGAAAAAGGCTAGAGCGGACTATTTGCAAATTTTCCAATATGAAGGTCAGCCGGGTTTTCAGATTGTATCTAATCATGGGGAGGCAGAAGTTGAGCACTTCCAAGATGAATGGATTTACAATTACCCTGACATGACTCATAACAGCTCATATTTTGTTGAACTCCATGCGAACGGAGTATTCATCTGCAGGGAACTATTTGTAACCCTAGATGGGGGGCGCGGCTTTATTCCGGTTCCAAATGTAGATTACGTGGAGGATAAGGCTATATATTCTTACAACAGCCTACAGGTTATGTTGGCGAGAGTAATTTCAACTTTTCCAAGGGGCAAGGCTGCATCAATCGAGGAATTTGCAGCCGAGCAAAAGATCCCTATTCAGATTAACGGGAAATAAATACCTAAACATCCAATAGCACGTTATTATTAAAATCGGGAAAATATTTGAACGTCTTCAGGTTAAAAGTTCTAACATCGTCAAGTATGCCCCACCAAAGTAAAACCAAGTACACATCAAAATAGGCCCGTTCGCGGGTCTGTTTTGATTTTAGTGATGACAATTTGAACGCTCAAAAAGTTCAACATTTATGTACAGCGTGCAGAAAACGAAAAGCATCCGGAAAACCGGATGCTTGATTTAAAACGCAGAGGAGCGTTTCGGAAAAACCGTAGCCCTGCAAGCAGGGCCAGGCCGACGTTCATAAGGAGAACAATCCTTGCGGATTTTGAGCAGTCCCTTTGACCAATGAACAATCGGTGTTGTCACCCCGACTTTCCCATCTTTGGAGATGAGTTTCAGGTGTTGTGTCGGTATGTTGAAGAAACCCGACACAAGCGCATCCTAACAGAAATCTGTTTTTCGTCAACGCACTAAATTCCGGAGACTTGCCGCATTGGTGCAACTCATGCGGCTCTCCATGCTTCACCGCCCTCCGGCCACAGATCCGGGAACAGTTCGCCTTTCAGGGCATCGAGTAACTCGATGCTCGGTTCGATCTGGCGACGGGTCCTTCCACCAAAGTGAACATGAATTCTAAAAGAGTCAGCTACGAAAGCTGACTCTTTTAGAATTAAATATTATGTGTAAGTGTTTACTAGGAACACGAAAGATTTTGAACAGGTTTAAAGAATTTGAGTATCGATAGGGTTCAATGACTAAGTTGCAATGATATATTTTGACAAAAAACTAGGCTACCTTGTCCATTAACTGGACAGAGTAGCCTTGGGTATGCGGTCATTCCTGATCTGTGAATTTACAAATCACTACCATCACTGCGAAAACGACAAAGTACACAGCGACTGGGATTACATGGTTTATGAACAGGTAGGCACCGCCTAATATCCAAACGATCAGTAAAACGCATGAGGCGTTAAATGCCCATGCGGGGACATTTGGAATGTTTGGCATCGAAAAGGTTTGTCGAACTTTTGGAGTCTTTGGAGCTTTAGGCTCCTTCACTTTCTTCTCTTTCTTTGGCTTTGCGCCAGCTACGGTATTACTCATTTCAACCTCCTTCAAACTTCCTTTATAGGAACCCCTATGGGGACCTAACTATCGCAAAAAAGTGAAGAAATGGCAAGAGTAAGATATGTAAGAATAAGATATGAGATTACTTTATTTGTTAATATCTTCAGTATCGAACTCGGTCCAATAAGCTTTCCACGCTTACTTCTCAACCCCTTTTCCTCCATCACCCGACAAATCTTTCGAATAGACATACCCTGGGCGTGGAGTCGTTTCGCTTCCTGAGCCAACGCGTACGTTTTCAAATTCGGGATACTTTTCAGGTACTACAAATCCAGCACAATACTGACAGGACAGTGATCAGACCCCATAACATTTGGGTGAATATCAGCAGAAACCACAGCATCTTTAAGAGCTTCGGAAACCAGGAAGTAATCAATCCGCCACCCTACATTTCGATCTCGGGCGCCACCAAAGTTGCTCCACCAGGTGTAATACCCGTTTCCTTCTTTAAACATGCGCAGAGTATCTACAAACCCAGCATCGAGAAAGGCTTGAAAGCCAGAGCGCTCTTCATCAGTAAACCCTCTTTTGCCCTTATTTGGCTTTGGGTTAGCTAGATCAAGTTCAGTATGGGCAACGTTTAAATCGCCACAGAATACAACTGGTTTAACCTGTTCAAGCTGTTTGCAGTACTGAAGAAAAGCAGGGTCCCAGTGGTCATGGCGCAGGGGAATCCGACTCAAGTCATCCTTAGAATTTGGTGTATAGACAGTTACCAAGTAGAATTCTTCATATTCAGCTGTGAGTACACGCCCTTCCGCATTAGGGTCACCGTAATCATTTGTGCTCATCTCGTACTTGGCTTGAATATCTGCTGGTAGTCCCTTTATTACCTTTAGAGGTTCAGTTTTGCTAAAAATTGCAGTTCCAGAGTATCCCTTTTTCTCAGCTGAGTTCCAATATTCGGTATATTCAGGCAGATCTACCACTGCTTCACCTGGCTGGGCTTTGGTTTCTTGGATACAGAGAACATCAGGTTTTTCGGCGTTGATAAACGGCAGGAGTGCATCTTTGCGAATAACTGCGCGAATACCATTCATGTTCCAGGAGTATATTCTCATAAATATGTGAATTTTTGGCTACCAAATTGACGTGGCTATATGGTTAATTCTAGCTGGATTAGACTACGATGCAAAGTATTGTGTGTGTTAAAAAATAAGCGTATTCCTATTACATGTTCGGGGTCGCCCGAGCAGGGAGGACATCATGAACGAAAATTGGTCTAAGAGTTCGTACTCTGGCCATAGCAATCGCTCGCGTCGGGCTGAACTCAAGGCTTCGGCAGATTCTCGATATACTGTCGAAGAATATGCTTGCTGGATTTGTTCAGCTATGACGCTCCTCATATTCGCCCTTAGTTTCTTACCTTGTGAACGAGGTGAGACTCAACCTGCTATGTGGGCTATCGCGGCGGCATTCTCCGTATACCCACTCTCACACTTCATTGCCGGAAAACTTACTGACTGGCTCTGAAAATGTAATCTAAAGTAAGATAGCTCTATATATACACGACCAAGGTTGTTACGTACCTTGGTCATATTTGTGTAACAATAATTGTATGAATACTGAGTACACAATTCATAAAGCTGGCGGAATTCTTATTCGGGACGGAAAGCTTTTAGTTGAACGATCAAAGGGTAAGAATGTTTTTATTGCCCCTGGTGGAAAAGTTGAATCTGGAGAGACGGTTGAGCAGGCGCTGATCCGGGAATTAAAAGAAGAATTTTCAATTGAAGTGGTATCATCTGATATTCGTCCTATTGAGATATTTTATGCTGAAGCAGCTGGAAAACCAGGTCAAATCATCCGGATGGATGTATTTTTTGTTGATGCCTGGCATGGGGAAATAGTGCCGAATAGTGAAGTAGAAGAAGTGTTGTGGGTAGGGAAGAAATTACCTGATGGAGTACAACTTGGTTCAATATTTGAGCATGAAGTACTACCAAAACTTATTTCACAAAATTTGATAAACTAAGTACGTACACATAACCTTCTTCATGCGCAAACGGGGAACAGCAATTATTATTGAGGATGGTAAGGTGCTTCTTATCTATCGTCGCAATCCACGTGGTACCTACTACGTGTTTCCTGGTGGAGGCGTTAAGGCTGGAGAGACACCTGAAGAAGGTGTTATTCGTGAATGTCAGGAGGAGCTTGGTATCTCTGTTTCGGTCGGACCACTTTTTCTTGAGTATGTAGAAGAAGATGTTTCTCTTCATATATATGCATACAAATGCGTTAGAACGGTTAAATCAGGCAATGTTACCTGGAAAGAACGCCATAAACAGACTGCTGATAATCGCTACCGTGTTGAATGGGTTGAAATATCTCGCTTAGCCGAGATCACAGTATTGCCAGAAAAGTTGCAAAAGTTACTTCTGGCAGAAAACTAGGATGGTACTACAATTTCTCAAAGAGGAGTCAAAACCGCATACGTTGAAAGCGATTCGTTCGGATGGCTCGATCACTTGGTTTACATCCAAAAATTCTAGCGCATTTTTTGCTGAGCATGATCTATGTCACTTCGTTGTAGAAACAGTTCTTGGGTATACAACTGCGTTTTATGGAATGATTGCCAGTGGAGCTAATTTTGAAGATTTTAATACTCCTGCAGCGCCTGTGAAAGGTGAAGAATACAGTGACGAAGCTATGCAAGCTGAGCAGATTGTAGGTCTCATACAACAAGGTGGAAATGATCAGAATTATGATCAATTTTGTGGAATGCTTGATATAACCTTCATGCACGGTGTGCATCGTCCTAAACCAAAAATTGAACTAGAGCAGTATCTTGCGATTCGGGAATATCTCGGCGAGTTGTATCTAACCTGGCGCAACCTTTCATCTGGGGAGGTTTTGGAATTAATATTTCCTGATCCTACATAATGAATGTATACTATGGTAAATAAAGGAGAGGGTATGTACCATAAGCAGCGCGCATTCACACTGATCGAGTTAATGGTTGCTACAGCAGTAGTGGCTATTTTGGCTACCTTAGCGGTTATTGCCTCAAATCAAAACAGAATTAAGGCGAGAGATGTAAACCGTAAGCAATCGGTAAGTGCGTTGACGCTTAGTATGGAACAGCAATTTGCTGCTGAAAAAAGCTATTTTGTGCAAATGCCAGGTAGTGGAGCAAGTTGTCCAATCATCGATAAGCCTGCATACAATTCTAGTGAAGATATGTATTTATCTGAAGATAAAACAGCATCGCAAGGGTTAAGTCGCTGTGTTGGATATAAGGGTGGTGGTGCCGGATTAATGAATGCTAAGAATTCAGTTAATCCGTGGTATCCAGGTTTAAATTCGATTACAGATGCACTCTTTCAGGGTGGGTACTTAGGTAAGGTGCCACTTGATCCACTTGTAAACGATTTTAGTAATGTAGTAAGTTCGGAGCGAGATTTTCTCCTTACCCTATGTAATAGCCAAGGATTGCCGGCTGTTCGAGCGTCTGACGCCACTGAATTTGCAATTTATGCCAAATTAGAAGACCCAACTTCACTTTCAACTACTGAACAAGATAGTACGACGCGTAGCTGTTCGGGCCCTGGTTCTCCTGGCGGTTTTGATATCGATATTGCTGCCCGTCCTTCATCCTAAGTCCTGGAAACATTATTTCACTAGTATAGGCTGTCCTAGAATTCTCTAGGCGCCTATTTTGTTGTAGCGTGCTGGTATGAGAATTCAAGAACTACCAAATCATCGTCGACCACGTGAGCGCATTATTTCCTCAGGGGTTGATGCGCTTGAAATTCAGGAACTTATTGCAGTTGTATTGGGAAGTGGAAACGCAAAGCGCTCAGTTATAGAATTAAGTCTTGATGTTGAGCGGGTAATTACTACCACAGGTGTATCGATACCACGGTTAGCAGAACTGCCAGGTATCGGTCAATCAAAAGCTGCGTTACTCTGTGCTGCTGTTGAGTTAGGAAGAAGGTTGGCTCAGTCAGATGTTCGTAGTATATTTGCTGCTCCCGAAGATATTTTTCGTGCCTGCGGAGATATTATACGATTACCTCAGGAACACCTTTTAGTATTCTATTTAAATATACGAAATCAGACGTTAGAGCGGGAAACAATCTCAGTTGGAACTGTTTCTTCAAGTATGATTCACCCTCGGGAGGTCTTTCGTTCGGCAATATCTCACAGTGCGTCTAGTATTATTCTTGCGCATAATCATCCATCGGGCAGTATTGAGCCAAGTGAAGCTGACCGTGAGGCGACAATTCGTATTGCTCGAGCCGGAAAAGAGCTTGGAATACCGCTTTTAGACCATGTAATATGCTCAAATCGGGGGTTTACCTCGTTAAAGAACCGATTTCCAGAGATTTTCTAGATTATAGGACAGGTTTTTGCTAGAGTAGCACTATGCAATCTCTGACTTCAAAACAGCTGCTCCGCAAGCTTAAATTCGACCTCAAAAACCAGGTGGCAAGCCTCATCGATTCTGGTACAGATCCGCATTTAGCGGCTGTGCTTGTTGGTGACGACGAAAGTAGTTTAAATTACATCGATATAAAGACTAGAGTTGGAAAAGAAGTTGGTGTAATAGTTTCCCTATACCACATCGAAGAATCAGCATCTCTAGATGAAATTAAGGAAACTATCGCGTTTTTATCTCAAGATGATGAGATTCATGGAATTATCCTGCAACTACCTCTGCCAGAAAAGTTTTCTCAAGAAAATGTTGATGAGTTGATTGCTAAAATTCCTGCCTCTAAAGATGTTGATGGCTTGCGCGGTGATTGGAAAAAGCTTACCTATACTTCGTATTCGACTGAAAGTTTACTCGGTAATCAGCCGTACGCACTTCCTCCAATGGTGGGTTCAGTCACAAGCCTTCTCAATGAGTACGATATTTCCTTGGATTCAAAGCGAGTAGTATTGGTTGGAAATGGCCGATTAGTCGGGCAACCACTTTCAGAGTTCTATGGTTCACTTGGAATAAATGTCCAGGCAGTTGATGAGACAACACCAAACATCTTTGCGATAACCTCCGAAGCAGATATCCTAGTTACAGGAACTGGTGTGCCAAACCTTGTAACCTATCAATGGGTCAAACCTGGTGCAACTGTAATTGATTGTTCAGGTGATGTACACGAAGATTCGGTTTCGCAGGTTGCGGAAGCACTTTCACCGGCCATTGGAGGAGTTGGTCCGCTTACTGTTTTCTGGCTTCTCCATAATACGTATCAAGCAGCACGTAATCTCACGTAATCCATCCTCATGAATTCACTCACACCTCTCATTCAAGCGGAATACGATCGTCAGCAGCAAGAGCTGTGTTTAATTGCGTCAGAAAATTACGTTTCAAAAGATATTCTTACAGCAAACGGTTCAGTGCTTACGAATAAATACGCCGAAGGCTACCCAGGAAAGCGCTACTATGCAGGTAATAATGTAGTTGATCAAATCGAGAACCGAGCAATTGAGCTTGCACAACAGCTCTTTGAAACTGATTATCACGTAAATGTACAACCGTACTCAGGTTCAAATGCAAATTTGGCCGCATATGCTTCTATTCTTGAGCCAGGGGATACCATTTTGGCACTGTCACTTGCTCATGGTGGGCATTTAACACACGGTCACCCAGTTAGTCTAACTGGGAAGGTGTATAACTTTGTTCACTATGGTGTGAATAAGGAAACTGAAATGATCGACTACGATGAGGTGTTGGCACTTGCCAAAGAACATCGCCCAAAGCTAATTGTTACTGGCGGTTCGGCGTATTCAATGTTTATTGATTTTGCCCGCTTCTCACGGATCGCTCGTGAAGTTGGTGCTTGGTTCATGGTGGACATGGCACATATTGCAGGGCTTGTTGCAGGTAAAGTTCATCCAACACCATTTGGTCACGCCGATATCATTACAAGTACAACCCATAAGACATTACGAGGGCCACGAAGTGGAATAATTTTCTGCCGTCCTGAGTTTAAAAAAGGTGTGGATCGAGCAATTTTTCCCGGTACACAAGGCGGGCCTCATGTGCATACGATTGCAGCTAAGGCTATTGCGTTTGAAGAAGCAATGCAGCCAAGTTTTCAGCAGTATGCTCAACAAATCGTTAAGAATTCAAAAGCGCTGGCGTTTCGCTTGCAGCAAAATGGGTTTCGAATTGTTGCAGATGGAACCGAAAATCACTTATTCTTACTTGATCTTCGGCCAAGTCCGGTTCGTGGTAAGGAAGCTCAGCTACTTCTTGAGCAAGCTGGAATTATTATTAATATGAATAGTATTCCGTTTGATGAACAGTCACCAACAAACCCATCAGGGTTACGTTTTGGTACTCCAGCTGTTACAACTCGGGGCATGAAAGAAAAGGAAATGGAGCAAATTGCTGACTGTGTAACTACAGTTTTGCGGGACCATACTAGTGTGCCGGCTGTTGCTGAAACTGTTGCGCAGCTGGCGAAAAAGTTCCGTATCCCTGGCTACTAATCGGGACTAGTCTGGTTGAAGTATTTCTCTCTTGAAGTCCTTTCAAACACATACGTCCCCATAATCTTCCTATATGTCTATTGAACCTGATCAGTTATATAAAATTCGCCACTCACTCGCCCACGTGCTCGCAATGGCAGTACTTGAGGTATTTCCTGAAGCAAAATTAGCAATTGGCCCTCCTGTTGATAATGGTTTCTATTACGATTTAGATTTGCCGCGTGCCCTTTCCCCTGAAGATCTTCCAGATATTCAGAGTCGAATGGAGAAAATTGTCGCTCAGAAGCTCGATTTCACTGTAAGTGAACACTCGATTGAAGAGGCGCTCAAAGATTTTGCGGATCAACCGTATAAAAAAGAGTTGATCGAAGATCTGGCGGCTAAAGGCGAAAAGACTGTAACATATTATACTTCTGGTACGTTTTTTGACCTCTGTAAGGGGCCTCATTTAGCAAATACGAGTGAAGTTCCAAAAGCATGTTTTGAGCTTTCTCACGCTGCTGGTGCTTATTGGCGTGGTGATGAGAAGCGCCCAATGCTTCAACGTATTTATGGTATTTGTTTTGAATCGCGTGACGCGGTAAAGACATACAAAGCCCAGGTTGAAGAAGCTAAGAAACGTGATCACCGTAAGTTAGGTGTTGAGCTAGATTTGTTCACTTTCTCAGATTTAGTTGGCTCTGGGCTGCCACTTTGGACTCCAAAAGGAAATATCCTTCGCTTACTTCTCGATGAGTATGTCTGGAATTTACGTCGTGGCTATGGCTATGAACGAGTTGAAATTCCTCATATAACCAAGAAAGATCTCTACGAGAAAAGTGGTCACTGGGAAAAATTCCAAGACGAGCTTTTCCACATCACAACTCGTGAAGGTCATGAGTTTGTCATGAAGCCGATGAATTGTCCGCACCATACGCAGATTTTTGCGCGACGAAAGTGGAGCTATCGTGAGATGCCACAGCGGTATTCGAATACAACCATGTGTTATCGTGATGAGCAATCTGGTGAATTAACTGGGTTATCACGGTTACGTTCGTTTACGCAGGATGATGCACACGTGTTCTGTCGGTATGATCAGGCGCAATCTGAGATTCTCAATGTATTAAACATCATTGAGCAATTTTACGGTCGATTTGGCTTTACCCTAAAGGCTCGTTTGTCATTTCATGACCCTGAAAATATGGGAGCGTACCTTGGAGATGCTGCAACTTGGGAAAAGTCTGAGAGTGAACTTAAGGCTCTTGTAGAACAGAAAGGCTTAGATTACTTTGTTGGAATCGGTGAGGCTGCATTCTACGGTCCTAAAATCGACTTCATGGCAAGTGATTCTCTTGGTCGTCCACACCAGGTTGCCACAGTGCAGCTCGATATGTTGATGCCAGGACGTTTTGGCCTAACCTATACAGGGGAATCAGGTCAAGAAGAACCTGTACTCATGATTCACGTAGCAATTATGGGTTCAATTGAGCGCTTCCTCTCAGTGCTTATTGAACACTTGGCAGGTAATTTCCCGTACTGGTTAGCACCAACTCAAATTGCAGTATTAGCTGTGAGTGATCAGTTTAATGGTGCGGCTGAAGAACTGGCACAGAAACTGCGCACAGATGGGTTACGAGTTGTTGTTGATACTTCAGCTGAGAGTGTTGGTAAGAAAATCCGCACTGCCTCGCTTCAGAAAATTCCTGGGAAAATTGTAGTTGGTCAACAAGAAGTTGATTCAGCAAAAGATGCTGAAATGACCTTTAAAGTGAATTGGCGCACTGACCTTGCAGAAAAGTATTCCGAAGGCCCGTATACGGCTCAGAACCTTATACAAGACGTGCCAAGCGCTGTCTAATATACAAACAAAGAACCCTCCGTTTCCGGAGGGTTCTTTGTTATTGAGATCTCTGTGCGGCATCAAGAGAGATGATCGCGGAATGGCACCCTTTCGGGCAGCTCAATGATTATATGTAATTTCGACGACTTTTGCAACCCTAGAACAAAACATTAAATCGTGGTTAAGAAAAACGCCCCATAGTGGGGCGTTTTCGCTTTTGATCTGTTGGACCTACTTTTTGTCGGCGTTTTCACCTTCAGGAGCAGCTTCAACACGGTTGTCCTCAGTCTCGAATTCTGTTGTAGGAGTTGTATCAACTTCAGCGTCAAGATCAGCGAGTTCTTCGTCGGAACGAGGTTCGGCAACTGACACAAGAATTTGAGTTTCTTCTGTAAGAATAGTAATTCCTGCTGGAGCTTCGATATCAGAAACGTGAATGGTATCTTCAAAGGTTTTCAAGATTGAAAGGTCAACATTGATTTCCTGTACCAGGTCATCTGGAAGACATTCGATTTCAATGCTGTCTTTTACAGTGATGAGTGTTCCGCCAAGGATTTCAACTGCATCAGCAACACCAGTGAAGTTCAAAGGAATTTCAGTTGTGAGCTTCTCTTTGAGGTTAACCAGATAGAGGTCTGCGTGAGTTGCAGTGTTCTTCAAAGTATTGGTCTGTACTGCATGAATCAGTACTTTACCAAGCTTCTTGCCATCAACTACAAGCTGAACAAGAGTGGTGTTACCAAATTGAACGTACAACTTTTCAAATGTACGCTGATTGAGGGTGATGCTAGTTGTTTCCTGGTTGTGTCCGTAAAGAACGGCAGGAATAAGGCCCTGTGTGCGGAGTTGTTTGACCTGCTTACCAATTACGGTGCGGCTGGTTGCCTCCAGGGTTGGAGTGGCAGATTGTGCAGACATTACTATTTTTGTTTACTAAACGCGTTTATGAAATTACCGTCAAAGGCTTTGAGTGCTTCATGGAATTCGATGATATCATCGGTGCCAATGGGCGATTCTACAGATTGGAGTGCCTGATTTATCTTGTTTCCCGCATAGTGCACGAGAACAGAGATGCTAAGCGGGATTTCTCCTGCAGCATTAACGAGCTGAAAGTGGTGAAACTCACCATTTGGCTGCTCTAAAGGCTCCTTATGTTCTTCCATTGGGTGAAGAGTTACGGATACAGGTTTCATACTATCGAAAACCTGGGAAAAGTCAATTTCTAGCGGGGAGAATTAGTCATCTTGTAAGACCTTCATACGATCGCGTAGTGTGGCAGCGGTTTCAAAGTCGAGATTAAGCACTGCTTGCTGCATTTTCTCTTTAAGTTCTTCGAGGTGAAAGGCTTTTTCTTTACCACTCATCTTACTATAATGGCTCTTTTCTTCAGCTACGGTTTCTTCCTCGGTGGTTGGTAGGATTATATTGATCGGTTTCTCCATGATTTGTGGAATGATGCCGTGCTCAACATTGTAGGCAACCTGCTTTTCACGTCGACGGTCGGTCTCGTTAATAGCCTGTTCCATGGAGCCAGTAATTCGATCAGCATACATAATTACCCGTCCTTGTGGATGACGAGCAGCTCGCCCAATCGTTTGCACCAGGGAAGTTGCAGAGCGGAGAAATCCTTCTTTATCTGCATCGAGAATAGCAACAAGGCTGACCTCAGGCAGGTCTAAGCCTTCTCGAAGCAGGTTAATACCGATTAGAACGTCGTACACACCAAGTCTAAGGTCTTGCAGAATTTGGGACCGTTCGATGGTTTGAATATCAGAGTGGAGATAGTTCACTTTGATACCCTTATCTAAAAAGTACTCAGAAACATCTTCAGCCATTCTCTTAGTGAGAGTTGTAACTAGGGTTCGTTGGCCAAGTTCAGTTCGCTTTTTAACTTCACTTAAGAGGTTGTCAATTTGCCCGCTTACTGGTCGAACTTCAATTTCAGGGTCGGGAATACCAGTTGGGCGGATTAATTGTTCGGCAATAAGTGAAGTAGTTTTACCTGTTTTTATACGGGTCTCTTGCTCGCTAATTTTGATACGCTCCAATTCAAATTT
Organism: uncultured Candidatus Berkelbacteria bacterium; assembly: GCA_903834195.1. Taxonomy (GTDB): domain Bacteria; phylum Patescibacteriota; class UBA1384; order CAILIB01; family CAILIB01; genus CAILIB01. The sequence goes on from CAILIB010000038.1 coordinate 37,407, forward strand.
TCCAGGAGTTGCGGAGACGTACAGGGTTTGGCCGCGACGGGCGTCAAATTCTTCAAATGTGAGCGGGCGATTATCTCGCGCAGCCTGAAGACGGAAACCATAATCGATAAGAGTATTTTTGCGGGCTTGATCACCTTTATACATGCCCCCGATTTGGGAAACACTAATGTGCGACTCATCTACCATTAAGAGGTAATCTTTTGGAAAGTAGTCGAGGAGAACAGATGGAGCAGTACCTGGAGGACGTTGGTCAAAGTAACGCGAGTAGTTCTCGATGCCATTTACTGAACCAGTTTCGCGAATCATGTCGAGGTCGTAACTGGTCCGTTGTTTAAGCCGTTGTGCTTCGACGATTTTCCCCGCAGCTTGTAGAGCGGCAACTTCACGATTCATGTCTTCTTCCATGAGTTTCAAAATATCACCG
>CAILIB010000039.1 GCA_903834195.1 uncultured Candidatus Berkelbacteria bacterium
CTTCAAGTAGTTAAAAGCCACCGATTTTCCAATTTCGAAAAGCGGTGGTTTTAAACTCGCAGGTGCAGGTGCTACAGGAGGTTGAACTTTAGCAGGAATAAGCTCTGGAAGTGGCGCTTTCGCAAGAGGAGCGCCGGGTAATACAGAATACTGCTTAAGTGCATACGATAGACTATTCGAGTCAGTCTTAAATAACTCAACTTTGCGACCAACTTTCTTACCCAAATCTTGAATAGCAACCAAGAAGCCCTGCTTCAACTGTTCAGGATGAACAATGGCTAACTTTAAAACAGCGTCGTCCATTTCGAACGCCACAATTTGGTATTTCTTCGCGGTTTCCAACGGAATAAGTTGGAGTACAGGACGTTGGATCTGCCCTTCGCGTAAGACTATCGTAGGTAATGTAGTAGCGGCCGTAGCCTCCATGTGCGCCTACTTATTGAGCTGGGTAAGATCTGTTTTACCAATATCGGTTGATTGATAGGTTACAACAGTAGAGTCTCCCTTCTGAGCTGATGGTAGAATTGTAGTCTTTAGGAACACATTACTATCATCTGGAGCTTGAAGGTCTTTATTAATAGCGGTCAGGTTATACTGTGTTGCTACTGGAGCCTGCGCATCAACTTTGGCAAGTGCAAGAAATAAATATGCTGAGATTAGCACTACGACGACAATCGTCGATCCGCCCAGAATTGTGTTCAGAGATTGTGGTGTAAGAGGTCGGGCCATACGAATATTATTTAGACGTAGTGTAAGCGGAAGAAACCTGAGCAATACGAGTGAGCCCATTTGCAGTCATTGTGAGCACACCAGAGTTCGCATTCGTTGCTGAGGTAGAAACACTGATTTGAGAGAGAATAATCGGACGAGTATTCTGCTCAAGTGAAACAATGAAGGTCTCTAAATCTGAGAGTGAACCAGTTGCTGAAAAGGTAATTGGAATCTTTCCCCCACCAGCTGGATCAGCTACAGGTGCAGAAACTTGATACGAAGCAACCACATTATTATTTGTAGAAGCCTGTGTAACAAGGTTTTCAAGTTGAACATACAGACCTGGCATATCTTCGTTTGGTGGATATACCGAAGGAAGCTTGGCGAAATTCACACCCTTTTGTGTAAGTTCAGCCTCAGCCGAATCAAGCCGCTTCTGCGCATTCAGGAGCGTAGCTTTACTCTGTTGTAAGCCAGCAAGCTGTGCTTTATCACTTTCTAGAGTTGTTCGCTGTGTTACAAGCTGAGGTAAAAAGTAGAAGTAAATACTTACGATGCCAAGTACAATCATCAGACCGGCAACTAATGCCACATTCTGGGTTGGAGTTTGTGTAGTTTTAGTCATGATTATTGAGCCGTACTAGTTGGCACTTTTGGAACTACACCCATAATTTCTGGGGTAAGTGTTGCAGTAAATACGAATGAAACAACTTCTGAACCGTCAGTACCCTTTGTCTTTTCAACCGCGCTTGGTCGGACATTTGTGAAGTACTTCTGCCCTTCAGCGTCAGTTAAGGAGCGATAGATTTTTGCGTAATCTATGTATGAAGGAGTATACCCCTTAAAAGTGAATGTGCTTGAATCAGATAACTGAAAAGAAGTAATAGCCATTCCCTTGTACAAGTGCTTCTGAATATTGTTGACCACAGTCTCCCAGCGCACCTGATTATCAAATATGGTATGCAGGTTTACTGCTTCAGATGTGATCTGCTGAACTGATTGCGAAACCTTATCCAGTGCAGATACTTCAGTTTTAACCGTTGCAATATCTGACTCTACAGAAGTAGCTTCATTTTTTGCTGTGTAATTAGCGTAGAAAAAAAGCACTGCAGTAAGCACTGCAATAACTCCAGCTACTAAACCGAGTAATGCCCCAAGCTCTATTTTCTTAGGACCTCCGGTTGGAATGATCGTTGTAGGATCAGTATAGGTTGCCACGCCACCTCCGTTACGTATGTGTTATTAGTAGTATACAGGTTGATTTTTCTCATACGCAAGTGCAAAACTGATTCCGAGACTCTCAGATTGCATTTACCTCGAAGAAGTTGGTAAGGTCTGGACGACGCTCATAATTCTTGGTAGTGTATTTGGGCGCTAGGTGTAGAAATTTCTACACTTAATTTGTATGTTGCTGTCTTTTGAAACCTGGACCATACCGGATTGCCCTTGTCTTGCTTCGCAAGCCATACTGCACTGCCCTTGTCTTGCTTCGCAAGACTAAGGACTCGCTCGCTCACATTCGGACAAGCTAGCTTGTCCTCCGTTCGCTCACTCGCCCTTGTAGCTCAGTCGGTAGAGCATTTCCATGGTAAGGAAAAGGTCACCGGTCCGATTCCGGTCAAGGGCTCCACGACAATTTACAAACCATTCAAGATTTTCTCTGTATTTATGCGAAGAAAAGCTAGAAAATTATGTAAAAACTGTCAAACTCCTGTCAAAAGGAGTGTCGACGTGTTCTGTAATGGTAAATGCCAACATGAACATGCATACGCAGAGTACATTAAAAAGTGGTTAGATAATAAAGTAGATGGAACAATTGTTGGAGGTATCTCTGGCTATGTTCGCCGGTATTTACTAAAAACACATGGTGAACAATGTTCTCTCTGTGGCTGGAACGAGCGAAACCCGATAACTATGAAAGTACCTCTTGAAGTAGATCATATCGACGGAAATCATAAAAACAGCACTGTAGAAAATTTACGACTCATTTGCCCAAATTGTCACTCCCTAACTCCCACCTTTCGAGGCTTGAATAAAGGAAACGGAAGAGATAATAGACTAAAACGCCCCCTTAGCTCATATGGTTAGAGCGACTGTTTTGTAAACAGTAGGTGGTCGGTTCGATTCCGACAGGGGGCTCCAAACTCGGGTAGGTACTCAAGTGGTCAACGAGGGGAGACTGTAAATCTCTTGGCATACGCCTTCCAAGGTTCGAATCCTTGCCTGCCCACCACAATTAATCGAAAAATTTTACTAGCACACCCATTATGGCCAAAAAAGGCGCACGCGAATGGACATGGGTTGAGACCGAGGACAAGAGTATTCCTCGCGATCGACAACAGACCGAACGCAACAAAAACAACATGAAGGATGGCAAGCTACGCATCCGCAAGTACCACGCTATCACCAAGAAGCACGAGTGGTATGTAGAGATTAAGACCTCTAAGGCTAAGAAGTAGCATTAGATTCTTGAGCAAAAAAAGAAAGGGATGCGACATTGTCGCATCCCTTTTGCAATAACCTCAGCCAATAAGCGCCTCGACACGTTCACTCAGACAGAGATCGAGAAGTTGCCGAGCATCCTTTCGATAATCGAGCATATAGAGGTCAGCAACTGAATCACAGCAGATGCCGAGCGCCCGAAGTGTCATAAGTGACAAGAACCCATTCTCCATAAGATAGGACACGGGCAAATCCTGCTGCTCGAGGAAGCGGCGCAGAACAAGCCGTGCAAAATCCCAATTACTTGTATAGCTAATGATTCGCACATACAAGCATGCAAGATCGTACAACCGAGGATTCTCAGGCGCAGAACGTTCAGGGTCAATTAAGACGATTTCTGAGCTGCCTAAAGTTTCTCCAACCAAGATGTGTGCAGGAGCACAATCAGAATGTTGGATCATGGAAGTTAACGAACCAGCATGACGCCGGATAACTCCCCTTCCATCAGTGATCATTGAAGATGTAAGAACCCCCATATCAACAGCTGTAGAAAGGAGCTTCCAACCATCAACTGCGTCGTCGAGATTATCAAACCTTGTAGGAGATTTTTCCACGGGAAAGAGCTCCGTGAACCGGTTGTCGTTCAAACTCGCAAGCAGGCTCGCAAGAACCTCCCCCGTCTTTTCCCAAGCTAACGAGCCGAGATGAATTGGACTGTGCGAGACAAACTCGCAGATATACCAACCATCTTGCATCTCGAGCACACGTGGTGAACGGAGACGGAAGTGCTTTCCCAAAGTCTCAATTGAACCAAGAACTGGCGCAACCGAGTTGTAGTAGTAACACTGCCGAGCAAGACGTATTTTTAAGTCGTCCTGGTTAGAATGGAGAGGATTAACAGCCTTCAGGAAGCATGATGCACCTGAGGCACTTGTAACGGCGGCGGCCCAAAACCTATCGTTTTCAGCACCTTGAATAACACGAGTAACGGTATACCCGTACGGTATAATTTTAGGGTCCAACATAATGGATGATCATAGATGAAAACAGCCATTCAGTCAATGGAATAAGCACTCTCCTAGGCAAAGTTGAAAATATCCAGAATATCTGTAAAATCTATCAGGTATAGGGGTATGGTGAAGTGGTATCACACGGGTCTCCAAAACCCTTGTTGTAGGTTCGATTCCTACTACCCCTGCCAAAGAAAAAGGATCGCCGTAAGGTGGTCCTTTTTCTTTGATTTGGATATTAGGTTGAGAACCGTAGGTGAGATTCCTACTTCGCCTCTACCATACTTTGCAACGCAAAGAGCGAAGGTAGCGTAACGCTTCAGCACCGTTTCGATACGAAGCGAAAGGTGCAGAAAGTGAGCGTCCTCCCCTGCCACATAAAACAAAAGAAATTTAGTCCGGTTCAGTTGAATCTATATCGAATCTCTGGGTAAGAAACCAGGCAAAGTGACCTCGGTATTTTTTCTGAAACTCAGGATCTAGCCAATCCGCACCTGACATATGGTGACGACAGTTATCAGTGCCGCACGAGCATTCCATTTCGAAATCGTCACCGTAAATTGTTCCATAATCTACGGCTAACTCTTCACCGGCCTGAATGTCCCTCAGTGCAACAAAGGCAATTTGACCATTAATGCCAAGATTGGGCTCGCAGCAATGGTTAAAGTAGATCATTGAACTTGCAAGCTCGTCAGCTGAAAGTGGTGCAATGTATAAATTCTCTGCAATTTGTAGTTGCGATCCTTGAATTACGTCCTTTTTAGTTTTTAGAGTCGCCCGATCAATGATATGTCCACCCTTTAGTGCCACCAGTTCACCTACCGCAATATTTTCTATTGCGAAAAATCCTAGTCCGTGGATGTGACTTGGTTTGGCCTTCTCGGTTTTTGATGAGATCCACGATTCAGAATTCATACTGCTACTTTAGCAGGAAAGTTTCGATATAAGGACAGTAAATAAACAGCATTTTTGCTTAAGATTAATTTAATGAAGAAAGTGCTACAGTATAGGAATACTAGGAAATAAAATCTACTATGCGTTACGAGCAGCGTTTAGGCTCAACTCATAAAGACTGGGTAAAAATCGAGGTAACGCTGGGAACAAACGACAGCGACATCGAAGAAATCAGGCAGAAGCTGCTTACCTTCCTGAAGAGCTTCAATGTGGAAGAGATGGCCCTGCTAAATACTGCTTCCAACAGGGCGACGCAGAACCTTGAAAGAGATCTTGGATACAACGCTCCGACGGTTAAGCTCCTGATGGCGTACCGATTTGTCACAAAGACAAACCTACCGATCGCAGCTGAATTTTACGGATCTCATGCGACTGGGAGTGAACTCAAAAAGGATGTATTTTATCGTGTGGTCGAAGACTTGTTCCAACGGGATCTCCTGCCTACGGAACTATATGCCTATTCAGCATTCAGACGCCGTGGCAGCCCGGTTACGTGGCTAAAAGTCGACAATAACCAGACAGAGGCCGAGTTCAAACTCGCTGTAGATGATAAGGTCAATAAACTACGCTATCGTCTCACCGCTCAACTCGGAAAAGCAAGGCGATTACGCTTCAAGGTGGAAGTTAAAGGGTACGTCCTCTATTTCTTTGAGAAAGGGGTCGGAGCCGAGGTGATAAAAACGGAACATTCAAACCAAGAAGCGCAAAAAATGACATATTCGATTCTGGCGATCAGACCAGACGAGAAGGCGATCGGATATGTCTCAGGTGTAGTAAGGGAAATTGGAGAAGTCCAGAACTTTTTCAAGAAGGAAGTTTTCCCTAATCAAATCTACACTCCTAGAAACGACCTAGAATTCGATCCTAAGGAACTCTTACAGAAACTCATTACGCCACCAGACACATCTACTCTTGTCGTTACGGGACTAAGCCTTAAAAAGGTCCATGCACCGAGTGAGCCGGCCCTAAGACTTGAATCAACCAATGAAGAATCCATCGCACTGGCCATTGAGAACCTCAGACCGCTATGGGAAGATCTCGATATTTCGCATTTGAGAGAGGTTGTATACCAGACACAACTCGGCAAAGTGGGACTGTATTCCGGCGGTGATGACTGGAACCGTCAGCGCTTAAACGTGAAGTCCCAAGGGAAATCGCGCAACCTCGAAAGCTCGGTCATCCTTGAAATAGAACTGCTACTATCTGCGAATATCAAGGAGGTTCGCTTTGTAACAGAGGTGCTAAAACCACAGTTTGTGATAAATAAACTACTGGAAAAAGAACTCTTTATCCTCACCAACCCAATCCCGAAGGTTGCGGAGGAGATATTAGTGAATCTGATAAGGTCAAAAATATTTAATGCTCAGCAACGAGTGGCTAAAAGGAAATGCAAAGACTGCCATACCATTTCCTGGAAGGACCTAGAATGCCAGAACTGCGGTGGTGAAATGATCATTATCGGTCAAGGAATTTCGGTGAAGATCGAGGAAAACAACCTAATGCGTACGATTCAGGACTACTTGCAGACCAGTTTTCCGCAGCATAGTTCGATTTACCAGCCGTCAGTTCAGAGAAAAAACTATAAGAAGTCCGTTGTATTTCTCACAAGCGCACAAACTAACGTGGCAATCTACTTAATAAACGTTGCAACTAAAAATGATCTCACTTTCTGTAAAGTGCTTTCCGAAGAAGGATACGGGATTGTCGCCCTCATCCATCCCAACCTTAAAGGCAAGATCGACGACTTGCGCGCAATGGACTGCTCAATTATTGAGCTTTCTTATTTACTCGGAGAGCTGAACTCAGACTTTCTCAACGGAACGCCCGCTCTAACAGCAAAGGTGGAGGAAACCTTCGACGAGCAAATACAGAGCACACTCCTCCGCATCTATCGTGGTATGCAAGATTCAACAACACGACTTAGCAATAAGCCTATTGGATACACAGACGGCCTTTTCGAGGTGGATGTAAAGAACATCCTGCAGGCCCTCCTTCCAAATGTCGTTCGATTAGGTGCCAAGTTTTCGGGCCAAAAAGTTCCTGACGGATATTGTGCCTTCCCAATTAATCACAGAGTAAACGGACTATTTGGTTGGGACGCAAAATATACAGCAACCGGCAGATACCAGCTTAGCCAACCAGACCTCAATAAGCAGCGGGGCTACTTGAATTGGCTCAGTACCCATAAGGAGCCTAAAGCCTTAGGCCGATTACGTATTTACGCTTTTATAACAAACTCCAGCGACTTGAGCGGGTTCCGAACTACCCTCGCCGCATTAAAGAACAGCCCGGAATGCCCCAGAAATTGCAGGATAATCCTGATGGAGGACAGATTCATGTGTGAGCTATCGAAATGGGTACTCACACATTGGCAACAAATCTTGGCACACGGCCCTGAGATTTCTAATGTGTTTTTCAAGTGGATTCTAAGAAGGGATACCAGGACATACGGCTGGGCACTTTGTTCTTACGAGAAATGGCCTAGTTTGGAAAATGATCTGCAAAGATTCGTACAAACCACATAAATAAACACACTATGACAGACAACTTAAGGCAAGCACTTGCAAACCTAAGAACTGCAAGCGAAAATTCATCCAAGTTCGTTGCTCAAGAGCTAGAGCCTGGTAAAAACCTAGAGTATAAAGATTTCTTTGAGATGGCCGTCGCATTTTGTGAAGAAGAGATTGCAGAGATCGAGTATAAAATTGCTATTGCTGAAGAATTTTCCCTTCAAATTCCAGCAGCCGAAATGCATAACTTGGAAAGAAAACTTGAGACTGAAAAAATGGATTTAGCTTGCTATAAAGAGCGCCGTTTTCGAAGTCAGAGACCATAAACTCAATTACCTCAAACCCCTCTCCGAGTACGAAGATCGCTACGACCTCTACACCATCAAAGACTGCTTTCAGCACATCAGGATTATGGAAAAAGTTGGTGACAAGATGAAAGCCGCCGATGAACTCAAAGAAGGCAACGAACTTACACCGCCTCGATTTGTGCAGGGTTTCGGACCCGACACCTACCTCGTCATCACGGATTTCGAGCAGGTATAACAGCTTGCTATCCGTATCTTCCCACGCCGGTATCCAATCCGGCTGGGGAAAAACCAGAGAAATCAACTATTTGATGCCTCTGGTTTTTATTTACCTACTTCCTCGCCAGAAAACTCGTGTACACAGACTCGCCGGGAACGATAATTTCCTGTACGACACTAAACCCAACTTCGATAAGAAGATCTCTCAGTTCATCGGGAGTCATAAGGTAACTATCCGAGCCAAAAGTGCACGTTTTGTCGCCAATCGTAGAATTGGATAACCACTTCCGTACCTTGCGTTCCTCATCATGGGAAAAGGTCCAAGTAATATCGACTGTTTTTCCCTCCACTTTCTTCCCTGCTATGCACTCAGTGACTGGCTGAGGTTTTTCGAACTCGCTGCGGTTAGTAATATCAACGTAGAGGATACCGCCACCCTTGAGCTTCGCATGGAATGCAGTAAGGGCAGCTTTAATGTGGCTCAATACGCGCGCAGGATTGAGATCGCCTCCCCATGAGTCGCTATAGATAAGCGAGTTACCTCTACACATCACAGCATCGTACTTCCCTGGAAGTCTATCAAGGTTTTGCCAGGAGAGGTGGTACGTTGGAATGATCAGTGAAAGACCTTTGCAGCGTTTTTGAAAGAACTCAACCATTTCGCTGCTCCCATCAACATAGGCAACGCCCCAGCCTTTCTGTGAAAGTTGAATACTTGGAAATCCGGTACCACCTGCAACATCAAGGATACTTGTAACCTTATACTTCCTGAATAACTCCTCAAGGCCTTCGATGTACGTTTCATCCCATAAAACCTGCGTGCAGATGTTCCAGTATTCAGCAAGGTTCATGACTACACTCTTGCTATGCAACGGTAATATTTCGGAGACAGCGGATTATACCCTGGAGCCTCCGAAAACTGCCCACCGCCTTCGATAATCCTGACATTAAACATGTACTCGACGGAGAACATTCGCC
>CAILIB010000040.1 GCA_903834195.1 uncultured Candidatus Berkelbacteria bacterium
ACCTTATCGTTATTACTGATGTGATTAAGCTACAACATGAGTTGTTGCGTGTTTAAACCACTCAATAGTCTTCTTAATCCCTTCATCTAACTGCACAACTGCTTCCCATGACAAACTTTGTCTAGCTTTTGTAATATCTGGACATCGCTGCATTGGGTCATCAGCCGGCAATGGTTTATGTATCAGATTCGAAGAAGTTTTCGTAATCTCGATAATTTTTTGTGCAAGTTCTAGCATTGTAAATTCACCCGGATTTCCAATATTTATTGGACCTGATTCTTTAGACTGAATCAGACGCCAATGCCCCTCTATCTGATCTGAAATATAACAAAATGAGCGAGTCTGTGAACCGTCACCGAATATGGTAATATCTTCCCCTGCCAATGCTTGCCGAATAAACGTTGAAACTACCCTCCCATCAAAGGGTTTCATACGCGGGCCATATGTATTAAAAATCCGCACTACTGCCGTATCTACCTTGAAATCTTTGTTATAGATGTAAATCAAGGCTTCGGCGTAACGTTTACCTTCATCATAACAAGATCGTTCACCATAACTATTAACTCGCCCCCAATACGATTCAGTTTGTGGATGCACGAGTGGATCACCATACACCTCTGAAGTAGATGTATGGAAAAATCGTGCCTTTTTGCGCCTTGAAAGCTCAAGTAAGTTTTTCACCCCCGCTGAACAAACTTCCAACGTTTCTACTGGATGTTGACGATAATCAATTGGGGAAGCTGGGCAGGCATAGTTCAAAACATAGTTGATTTCCCCATCCAATTCTAAAACTTTTTTGTTGCAAATATCCCCTTCTATGAGAACAAAATCCGAATTATTTTTGAACGCTGAAATATTCTCAGCAATGCCTGTAAGGAAATTATCTATACAGATAACTTTTTGACCTTCTGACAATATTCGCTCCACCATATGGGAACCGAGAAATCCGGCACCACCAGCGACTAGATACGTTTTTTGTTTCATACTAAAAATCTAGAAAAATATAACGTAGTTTAATTATGTCCATAGTACCATCCTTGAGCAATGCTGAATTTTAAAAGCTCCTAACCATTCGGCAAGGAGCTCGTAGCTGAAGCCAATGTTGGCGCAGCAAAACATACGTACAAGATGATAATACAAATGCCGGTTACAAAAAAGGTTAATACACGCATACCAATAATGTCCTCCGGATCACCTGGTCTATAAAACGGCATTGCGAGAGAAAGTGCGCGAACTACTCCGAACAATAATCCAATAACAACATGCGGCGCAACATCTTGTGCGCCTCGTATCGTTGCAAAGGCTCCAAAAAGGAGTAGATAGCAACAAAGAGCACAAATCAGCATTCTGCCAACACCGATCTTTTCAAAAAGTTCAGTCACGTTTCACCTCTTGTCCGGAAGTATGACTGAAATCAAATAAAATTCAACTCACTATTTGTATCGCAGTGCCTCAAGTGGATTCATCACAGCAGCACGACGCGCTGGCCACATTCCTCCAACATACCCAACCACTGTCGAAAGTCCCAGAATAAACCCGAGGAACCAAAGAGGATATACGAATAATTGCACTGAAGAACCACCTAATGAGTGTGCCAGAATATTAAAGAGCCAGTTAATAATTTGGCTTAACACAACACCAATTACTATTCCTGATATTCCGCCAAGAAATCCGATCAACACCGACTCACCAAGAAAAATTCTTCTAATGTCCTTTGGTGCAGCACCAATTGCGCGCATGATTCCAATTTCACTGGTTCTCTCCAAAAGCGAAATAGTCATCGTATTTACCAGTCCAATTGCAGCAACTATTAGCGCCACAATTCCGAACACTGCTAAGGTAATCTGAACAACTGTAAAGATTTTATTAGCCTGGTCTACAACATCTGAAATCGCCGACACACCATACCCCATACTCACAACTTCAGCTCGAACTGCGTTTAACTGCGACTGATCAGTAACTTTAATTTTTACGAGCTGATACGAACTCACTACAAACCCTTTCGGGAGATTTATTGGTGGCAAGTATACTTCTCCAGCACTAGAGCCACCGTCAATTACTCCAACAATGGTGAAAACTCCTGGTAATCCACGCTCTTCAGTTTGCCCTGGTGTTGTAATTGCATCATCAAAGAGCAAACTTACTTTTTTACCAACTGCATCTTGTTGATTTAATCCTAGCAACATAAGAAGGACCTTATTCGCAACAATTTCTCCTGATTTGGCGTCGTCATAAATGTGACCCACAGCTGGCGAAATACCCTGAAGTGGGAAGATCCCAGCAGTACCAAAATAGAGTTGAATCTGGGATGTAACCGAGCTATACGTCGTTTGACCTGTGAAACTTGCTTGCGTTCCAACCTTATCAACTCCCTGAATCTTACTCATTTTTGCTACAGCAGCATCATTCAAAACAACTGCTCCTGACGTAGTTGGAGTTACATCAAGTGTAAGCAAAGACTCACTTGTGGTGATTTTACTGAGCAGTGTACTTTGTAGTCCATACCCAAATGAAACTAAGATAAGTACTGCCGAGATAGCAATTGCGACACTTAATATCGTGAACGAAAGTCGAGATTTTCTGGTTTGAAAACCCTGAAAAATAATATAGAAGAAATCTAAGTACCTCACACGCCCCCTTTCTCAGTTTGAGCAATCATTGCAAGTTGCAACTCACGGGCAAAGTGTTGAGCGGTTCGCCAACGTACTCCTAAGCCGCCCTTCTTTTCTGTAGCTCGCAACATATCCATAAACTCTTTGTCTGTAATTGTTTGTTCAATCCGTTGTCGAATTAATTCATCCAACATAGCAACCTGATTCGGATGGAAATGCTTGTGATAGTGATCAAGAATATGCCGTCGAACTGTTTCCACTTTGGTACTTTCAGCAACGTGTGACTCTTCGGATTTTGGATTGAGCATGCGCATTTCGTGCACAAGTTTCTCAACTTCTTGACGATACTCAGCAGCCTTCTGCGAGTACAACCCAGCTCCTGTTTGATCATCCAACTGATGAAACAGCTCATCCCCTTTAATCTCGCCTTTAATATAGCGAGCAACTGCGTTTTCCATTTCACGCTCAGTTTGCAGATCGTATGGAGAAATAAGATAGCGCACAATTAAACGAGCTTGGAGCTGAATTTCTTCCAATTGAGGATTATCCTGAGCAAGTTGTTCGATATCATTCGGTACTTCCTCATCACGACGCAGAGCTTTTTGAGTATTGCGCACAATGCGCTCAATTTTCCCATCCTTCATGTAGAAAATTCGATCAGCATACGTAACGTCACGTGGATTGTGCGTAACCTGGATAACTGTCTTTTTTTGTTTTGCATGAACTTCAGCAAGTAAATCCAAAACAATTTGAGCGTTTTTTGTATCAAGATTACCAACCGGTTCATCTGCCAGAATAATTGCCGGATCATTCATCAGTGAGCGACCAATTGCGGTCCGTTGTTGCTGACCACCTGACATCATCGATGGCTTCCGACCAGCAAATTCAGTAATACCGAATTGCTGCATGAGCAATTCAGCCCGTGCAATACGCTCTGGCGGTGCAATATGTGCAAACATTTGTGGCAGAATCATATTGTCGCGAGCACTCAACTGAGGCACCAAATAAAACGCCTGAAATACCATTCCGATTGTTTGACGATAGTAGTGAATCCGCTCCTGTGGCGATAAGTGGAGTAAATCATGACCTTCTACTTGCACAACTCCGGACGTAGGAACTTCCAGACCAGCAATTGTATATAATAGTGTCGATTTTCCACAGCCTGATGGGCCAAAAAAGACGATGTACTCACCGGGAAAAATCTCCAAGCTAATGTCATTTAAGGCAACTTTTTCATTAGTCCGACCAGCGCCGTACACAACATTCACATGTTCTAATTTGATGATTGGTTCCATTAGCGGTGCAAAAAGCCAAATGTTTGATTGAGTGAACTGAAAATCATATCGATTACTGATCCCGACGCCTCAGGTGTCAGGTTTGTGAATGCTTCTGAAACTGTTACATTTTTACTTCCATCAGTAGACTTCGCCTTAATCGTGTAGACAACACCAGGTTTAAAGTTAGTTAGCACAACCACATGACTTCGAACTAAGTCAGTAATTTCTGGCGTAAATTTGGCCTGCGTTTCGTTTCCAGCTTCATAATACTCAACTTGCGATGTTGAAGGTTTATCGGTTTGCCAGGAAACAATTGTTTGCGTTGACTGACTATTGTTTGAAACCAAGCTACTTGTAATTTTTACCTGCGAAATAGTTGGTTTCGTTGTAGATGTAGTTGTCGAAAATGGAATCACGCTCGATTGCGAAATGTTTCCACTCTCATCAGTACTTGTAATTTGAAGTGTGTAACTATGGGAGGAAAGGAGGTCTGAAACTGTCATTGTATGACCCTTAAGTAAGGCTACATCTGTTAATACCTGTGTTTGGCCAGTCGCAGTATCCGTCGTTTGTAATGTGGTTTGAGTTGGAACGTCTGTCTCCCAGCGCATTACAACTGAATCCTCTCCAATACTTACAAACCGAGGGTCTACTATCGATGGATTGACCGAAAGCGTCTGCAGTGTTGCATCCGTAGAAAATGCAACCGGTCCAAGCTTGCCTTGTGAACGCAGTTGAAAATGGTAACTCGTATTTGGTTCCAAATTCGACAACGTAACATGGTGTACTGTCACAGACTCATCCGGAGATCCGGCTGCCATTGTGTATGGCTGTGTACGCTGCGCATTATAGTCTCGCGATGGTGCATACGCTACAAGTGAATTAGACGCATTATTTGTTACCCATGAGATAACAGCCGATCGAGTACCAACCACTACTTGTGCATCAATTCCCGAAATGACCGGTGCTGAAACAATAGAGTTTGCTGCTTGTGTTGCAGCCTGGATATACACTTCCTGGCCTATATTTGGATTATTCTTTAAACCAGCTAAAAACTTCTGCAAGAATGCTGCCGAGACTTGCTGACTTAATGTAGCAACTTGTGTATCGCTTAGTGAGGCAGGATCAGTAAGATTTGCCAGGGTAGTTACTGCGTAGAATTGCCCAGCATTATCAGCAACTACAGTATTTCCAGAGTTATCTGTGGATATAACTTTGTAGTAATACGTAATCCCCGGCTTTAGATTGGTAATACTCACTGTATGATGTGTAGTTGAATTACTATCCAGAACTGTTGTGAAGCCTAATCCAAGAGTAGTACCCCAAGCAACTTGTGACGTTGTAGGCGTATTCGTTATCCATTCAATTGCAACTCCAGAATCTGAAACCACTGTAGATACAACCGAGCTAATCGTTGGAATCACTACGTCAGGTGGATTTCCTGAAGCTGCCAGGGTAGTAAATGAATATTGACTTGAAACAGTCTCATTACCCATTACGTCGGTACTATGAACTTTATAGTAATACGTAGTACTAGGCTGTAACCCACTTGGCAACGTGACGCCATGACTGGTAAGAGAATCGTTTTGACCAAAGAGTGAACCCGTTGAAAATCCATTCGTAGTTGAATATTCAACAAACGAAGTCGAAGCTACATCGGTAGTCCACGTAATAGTAGCCTGCGAACTAGTTATAGCCGTACTTGCAACTGCTGAGATTACTGGTGGAACATTACTCACTGCACTGGTATTGAAAGTACCTGCTGAAGAAGTTGTACATAACCCGCTTGCTCCACACGATTTAACTTCGTAGTTATATGTAGTAGCCGGTGCTAAGCCATTAATCGTACTGCTATGGCTTGTTACAAACGAAGTTGACCCTACCATATTTGCATACGATGTGTCGGTTGAATATAAAACAGTAGACTGCGCCACAATATCAGTAGTCCAATGAATTTCGGCAGATGTTGGTGTAAGAGATCCAGAACCAACTCCAGAAATTACCGGTGGATTCGCCGTGTTATATGCTGGCGTAGCAGTAACTGAACTACTTTGTGCAGATGCGTTTTGAACATCATCAACTGCACGCACGGTATACGTATAACTAGACGAACTAATCAGTCCTGGGTCGTACATATAATTTGTATTCACATCCGTAATGGTTCGATACAGCGTCGAAGACCCTCCATCAACTGAACGATACACTTGATACGAACCAAAATCTGACTCCGTTGCCTTATTCCAAGCAATAAAGAGTCGATATCCCTGATCAGCATTTGAAATATCAGAAATATTCATATTTATAGGAATCGCAGGCGCCGTGGTATCCAACGTAATTGTTGCAGAGCGCTCTGCAGTTACATTGCTAAACTGATCCTTAAACTGAACGTACACAGTTTTTACACCATCACCCGAAGAAAGAACGAACGGAGTACTTGCATTAAATGATTGGTACGAAGCACCGGCAAATCCACTATCTTCGGAGACAATTTCTTGAAGTGTCGAATCATCGGTTGCAGCAAGTGAAAGTGTTACATTTCGCGTATTTACCTTCGTCACACCTCCAGCAATACGTATTGGTGTTCCACCTAAAATAGGATCTTTAGTATCCAGACTAAATGACGCACTTGCGGCCTTTACTGTGTTATTCGCAAGCTCATTATCATATGCTTGTACGCGAACTTTGGCATTTGTAACATGCATACCATTTATCTGGTTCTTTGCGTTCCACGTTGCACTATACGTAGTGTACGAACTTGTATCTACAGCTTTATTTGCCAAATCACTTCCTGCCAAACTTCCACTTGTAATCGCCGACCAACTTACTCCATTATCAACAGAGTACTCGAAACTTGGCGTGATAAACCCTGGAGTAAACGTGCCTGAATCTGAATCAATATCCCGTACGGAGTAATTAATTGTGACAGTACCGTCACTGTTCTGACTTGCAGATACACCTGTCCCACCAGGACCTGGGTAACTTGAATTGAAATCTGGCGGAGCATTTACTACATACGTAACCGTTGTATCCGAAAGTGTTGGAGTTTTTGTTCCATCACTCGTAGTTAAAAATGCCTGATACTGGAACCACTGAGCATTACTTCCAGAGCGCAACGCACTCGGCATGCTTTGACCACCTGTATTATCTGTAAAGTACGTCCCATTAGTTCCATCTGGACCCATCCACGCACTCCAAGATCCCGGGGATCCTGAGCTATCCTCAGCTGAACGAAATTGAAAAGATACCGCCGTACCATTTGGAACTGTTTGAGTCCACCGAATTTTGTTTAAAAGATTTGTCGGTGCAGCTGTATTATACGCAGAAGAAATAAGTGCACCAGATGGCGAATAGTATGTATACCCAAATGTTATATCAGCCAGACTCGGCGTAATAGCAGTATTAGTAGTAGCAACATATGCCTGATATTGAATCCACGTATCACCATTGTGGACAGCATTTATCGCCTGCCCTGATGATGTGTAGTAATCAGATGTTGAAGTTGGTCCGTAGTAAAGCGCACTATTTAATGCCCCAGCAGAAGAGGCTGAGCGAATTCGAAACTTTACTGAAGTACCTGCAGGTACAACACTATTCCAGGTAAGGTTTGTAAACGTTGAATTTTGCGCCAAGTTAATTTGTGAAGAAGTAAACGTACCCGTAGCGTAGTATCCCGCTGAAAACGTATATCCAATTAAGCTTGATGCGTACCCATCCAGAAGGTATAACTGCGTTCCTGTGCCAGGATATGCAAAACCTGCTTGAGATCCTGGAGCAAAGTTCGCCTGACCCTGAAGCGAACTATTCCAACTATTACCTGAAATTGAGTACACCCATGGAATAGTTGCCCCGTCATGCATCACATAGATATTATCACCACCAGGAGTACCAACTGCAGCGCCCCAACCTGGTGTTCCAGGTAAAGCAGCTAAACTTGCCCAGGAATTATTTGAGATAGAGTACTGATAAAAGTTTGAATTACCCCCATCTTCGTAAAAGATGTAGTCACCACTACCTGGGTAAATGACCGCATTACCGTAGCCAATATTTTCTGGAACATTTGCTAAACCAGTCCATGAGTTATGTGCTATAGAATAGCGATAGAAACTATTACTACCTGAAACAGCATAAATGTACGTACCGTTTCCTGTCAGATTACTACCAATTACTCCAAACCCCGGACCGGGCACATTCGCTAGCTGTGTCCAGGTATTATTCGAGATAGAGTACTCGTAAAATGTAGCGTCGCCCGGCTCGTAATATACAAAATCACCTGACCCTGGGTAGTAGAGGCTATCAGCATAGTCCCCCGCCGAGGTTGGAGCGGCTAAGGTCCCCCATGAATTTGTAACAGTATCGTACGAGTAGAAACTTGTGCCCTTATTTAGAACGTACACCTTACCGTTTCCACCAGCATTTCGAGTAGCATAATCTGACTGCAGAGCTGCAGGTGCGTACGCGTACGGTGCCCAAGTACCTGATTTGATAGAGTACACAAGAGATATATTATGTGAACCATTTGAAGTATCAACTTCATTCACTAAAATGGCATCATTTGCGGCACCCATGTACGCAGCTGACGCAGCATCATCGATACTCTGTGGGGCTGATTGTATTGCTGTCCAACTATTTCCTGAAATTGAGTAACGATAGAATGCCCCGGATCCACCTGCCACAAGCGCGTACGCATAGTCTCCTGTGCCTGGATACATTATTGTTCCATTTGGACTAATGTTTCCCGGCGTACTTGCAAGAGTTGTCCAGCTATCATTAGCAATTGAGTATGACCAAAACGTCGTATCATTATTAGCTGACAACTCATAGATGTGCGTCCCATCCGAAACCATCTCGTTTGAACCAGCATCAGAACCTGGAGCATTCGTGAGCGCACTCCACATGTTCTGTGAAATTGAATACTCCTGAAATGCACCAAAATTAAACTGAGCATAAATAAAATCTCCAGAACCTGGATACACTAGTGCCGAACCTCTATTTGCCGAGACACCACTCACAGAAGACATGTGAGCCCACGAGTCTTGCGAAATTGAATAGCGCCAAAATCCGTTATTTCCTCCACCTTCAAGTACGTATAGGTAGTCATCTCCTGTAGACACCAAACTTGCCCCAGGGTAAGCCCACGAGTAGAGCGAGGCTAAGGAACTCCACTTTCGGTGTACTACATCAAACCTTTCAAAATTACTGTTGTACCCCGTAATGTGGTAAACATAATTTCCACTACCAGGATATGCGAGGGAATCTCCCACATACCCACCGTTCGCACTTGCACTAGGTGTAGACCAGTAATCAGAATACCCGGTACCCGGAGCCAAGTTTTCAGACCCACCAGCACCACTACCAGAGACTGCAGTTTGATTCTGTGAGCCATTACCAAAATCTGTATCCGTAGTCTGAGTTGTAGACCCTGCCTGACTTGTAAGCGTAAGATTTCCCGAACCTACGTTAATACCTCCGTCATGGGATCCGTACTTAGTCCATCCAGTTTCATCAGTAGGATGTATCGGACTACTTCCACCATCAGCACCTCCTGACCAATCAGTCTGCTGCCATGTATATGACGCAGCACTCGCTTTTTGAGATCTTAAGAAAAATACTGCACCACTCGTCGAAATCACTAAAAGTACAGACAGAGCCGATACTAAATATCGTTTCAATTGTGGAACAAGTCGCAGTTCGTGCAATTTTCTCGAAGTAAATCGCTTTCCTCTTCGGACACAAAAAGCAGAGATCGCTTGTATGCGGAATATAATTTTTTGCAGGTTTCTTCGAAATATTTTTGTTCGCATGTACATACTAATTATACGTCATACAACCGATACAAACAAAGAATATTTTCACCGTGATACGATAAGTTCATGAATATATTTTGGCTTCAGCTTTTTGCTTCATTTTTCTTCCAAGAAACTGTTACTACAACGTCAGTAATACTTCAGGCTGAGCAAAACGGAATGAGCGCCATTAGCCTGCTTGGCATTTGGCTAATCATGACGAGTATTGGAATTATTCTTGGGTACACAATCGGAAAAGCTGTGCGATCCAAACTCACAAAAACCAAAAAGGGTGCACGTATTATCGAACATGCCGAACAGATTGAACGACAGATTGGCAAAAATGGTGAGTATTTTGCCATTATATTTATCACCTTAATTAACTTCGTCTATCTGAACGCATTTTTCTGTTCCTGGCTTAAAATTGATTTCAAAAAAATGTTTGCATTAATGCTTGTTGGCAATATCTTAAACTTTTATATTGTCTATGAGATTACAAAAACATCACGATCATTGTTTTCTAATATATACAGCACATTTTTAATCGTGTTTGGAGTAACGCTTCTCGTTACCTTTGTTGCTAAAAAACTACTCGCTAGAAAATAGGCTTAATCACCAATTCATTACTGTGATTTGGATCTGCAAAACACTGGCTGTAGCCGTCCAAAGAATGTACGGAATAAGCGCAATTGCAAGCACTTTGCTATAGGGATATAGATCAATCGCACTCCAAACTGCAGTACCAAATACGCAAAGCACCATCACACTAGCCAAGAAAAAGTTACGCAACCCAAACTGCACTGGCGTGAAACACAGATTAAATACTACATTTAACACAATTGGCAGAAGTAATGTTCGTGGCCACTGACCTTGGTAGACCTTAAAAAGTGCAACACCGTAGACCACGGCAATAATTGGGTACAGAACACCCCAAATCGTTCCAATCGTCGAAACTGCCGGTGTCCAAACTGGCTTATGTAACAGATCGTACCACTGTCGAAATGGGAGGGATTTATCTGGAAACGACATACTATATAGGATTATTTTTACCTCACATAAGTATACCTTACATAGATCGTGTATTCTTAGTTTGTATTAGTAATACAAACTAACGGATGGACTTCGAATCCGCCTACCACGCCAACTTTAAACTCGTCTACCGTTTTCTTTACTACAAAGATGTAGATAAAGGAGACATTGAAGACCTCGCTCAAGAGGTATTTTTTCGGCTCTACAAAAAGTATGACTGTAGTCAGATGGAGGCGGAGCACATTACGAAAACTGCCTATGCCATTGCTCGTAACGTCTGGCTAGAGTGGTTACGCACGCAGGGCGAAAAGCGAACGCTTGCGCTGATAGATGACTTTGATTACGTTGATTCGTATGAAGAGTTCATACAAGAAGAGCTACCCGAGGATGAACGGGAAAGCGAGCGAGAACGACTGAGAGCGTGTATCAAAGATCTGAATCCAACAGTACAAAAAGTCCTGACCCTCAGATACCTAGAGGACAAGACTCGCAAGGAAACTGCTGCCATTCTACAGATTACAGAAGACCAAGTTCACACTTACCAAAAACGTGGGGTAGCCTATTTGCGAAAGCATTTCGGTAAAACTGTACCCCCCTTATCACATACGTAGTGACATATGTTCAAACCACACATTAACTTACATACCCGCCTCGCACGTTTTCGCAAAGCTCCGTTACCATCATCAATTGTATCGGACGCTGAGTCGCGCGTCTGGCAAAACCTCCGCCAAAAAATGGCTGAGGACACCCTTATGCACCCAACACAAACAAAAAACCACTCATTTTTCTTTTTCCCAGTTATTGCAACAAGCTTAGTACTTGCCCTTGCTGCCGGAAGTTATACATACTTTTTGTCACGCAATCTTCCTACCACTTCAACTAACACTACCGGACCAAGCATTAGCATGGTACTACAGAGTGAATCAAGTGAAGGACGTTCAGTAAAGACCATTTCAACTTCTTCCTATGGTTATGTTGCAAATCCTACAAAGAAATCAACTTCTTTCTTAGGGATTTCAGCCGCATATGCCGATGGCACATTTGATTCTTCTGATTATTCACTTACTGAATTTGGTTGGAAAACATACCAGTACAGTAACACTGGCGCACAAGCCCATATTACCGCACGCAACCTTGTCACTGGAGAAGTTACACAAATTACAGATTCAGCAGATACAACAGAAACTCTTGGAAAATTTTCTTCAGTCACCCAGATACTTGCTTATGAAACTTCTCCATGGTCAAAAACTGGACCATCTCAAGTTCAGGCTCCAGATTTTAACAATCCTTGTACAGTTAAGTATTCCAAGATCACACCTGGATCATCGCCGATAAGTATCTCAAACCCAACTGGCGTATATTGTATGCGACCAATTAGCTGGTCACCAGATGGACGATTTCTAGCACTTACTACTTATGGCATTAGCAATAGTGAGCCCCTTGCCATTTACGACACAACAACTCGCACAACAACTGTAGTACAAAACCCTACTGATAATGCATGGCCTTCAATCACTGGTGGTTGGCTCAACAACACTACGCTCACATCTACGTACAATATTAATGACACCCCTTTCAACGAAAATTTTTATACCATTAATGCTCTTACCGCAAAGACTACTCAGGTAAGCAATGAAATCCTCGGTCTCACGAGCTACAAAATTGCAGGGTCAACTGTCTACTACACAAAAACACTCGATGGAGTTCTCAATATTGATCCAGCAGATGTTACAATTCACAGCTTTTCGCTGAATAACCCTACTAAAATTACTAACTACCCAACAACTAATGGCACTACTGACTTTACTTTTCGCCTTACGAGCGGTGGAGATGCATCAAGCATTATCTACAGTACGTTCAAAGATCTAGGTGATAAGTCACTCTATACAGAGTATTCATTCCCAATTGGAGACAGTACCATCCAGGAGTTAACCCTTTCAGATAACACAGTAAAAACCCTTTCTACCCGAAAGGATACGGACATTCTCAGCATCCTCGGCTGGAACGCCGCGAATGATTCAATCATTCTTACTCAGTCACCTGCGAGCAAAGCTCACACCGATGAGTCAACTGAATACACTGAATATCATGCATTCAATGTAACAAGTAATACAGATACAAATCTGATTACCGACTCATACCAAATGCAAAAGAACTAGGTTGCACAAAAACCCCCGGAAATTCCGGGGGTTTTTGTATTATTGAGTAATTCAAAATTAACCTGCTACGATAAGCATATGTCAAAAATGAAAGAAAAATGTGCAGTATTCGGAGTGTATGGAACTGGCTTTGACGCCGCTCGTCTCACATTTTTTGGCCTCTATGCATTGCAACATCGCGGGCAAGAGGGTTCTGGAATCGTTACATCCGACGGATCCGAACTACATGCGTTTCGAAATTCTGGATTAGTAAATCAAATTTATACCGAAGACGTTATTAAAGGTCTCCCAGGTAGTATCGCAATTGGTCACAACCGCTATTCGACATCAAAAGGTGGAAGTACTGAACATTTACAGCCTGTTATCGGACGTGATCGTCAAATCGCTGTCGCACATAATGGCAATCTTCCCTCAACAGTTTTGCTTGAAAATTTCTTGAATAAAAAGGGAATCTCGCCTCAGAATCTGAATGATTCTGAACTCATGGCTGAGGCCATAAAATATTATGTGGCTCGAGGGAAAAGCCTCCCAGATGCAGTGAAACTCGCCTTTCCCCTCTTTACTGGCGCATTTTCGCTCGTCATTATGAATCACGATACCCTCGTGGCTGTGCGAGATGAATACGGCATTCGGCCGCTTTGTATCGGAAAACTAAACGGTGGATATATTGTCTCGTCCGAAACCTGTGCACTCGATACGGTTCATGCAAAGTTTCTGCGCGAAGTTGAACCTGGAGAAATGGTAGTAATAAATAAAAAAGGCCTCAAGAGTACTACAATTGCGCCGGCCAATCTAAAACTCGACATCTTCGAGTTTATTTATTTTTCACGTCCTGATAGTTATTTACTTGGCAAAAACGTTGATGCTGTTCGCCGGGAAATGGGTGTACAACTTGCTCGAGAAGCAATTATTGATGCTGACCTCGTAGTACCAGTTCCTGATTCAGGAATTTCAGCTGCACAAGGGTTTGCTGAAGCCTCTGGAATTCCTTACTACAACGCGATTGTGAAAAATCGCTACATTGGCCGTAGTTTTATTGCGCCGGATCAGCACATGCGTGAATGGATGGTGCGCATGAAACTCAACCCTATCCGCGCAGCCGTTGAGGGTAAGCGCGTCATTCTGATTGACGATTCCATTGTGCGAGGCACAACTTCAAGTGCGATCGTAGCACTTCTGCGCGAAGCTGGTGCTCGCGAAGTCCACTTTATTTCAAGCTCTCCCCCGTACCGCTATCCCGATTTCTACGGTATGGATGTTCCTGAACAAGATCACCTTATCGCGTTTAATAAATCGCAGGAAGAAATTCGTGCGTACCTCAACGCCGATTCCCTTCACTATCTAAGTTACGAAGGATTAATTGCATCAACTGGACTTCCAGAAAGCACGTTTTGCGCTGCTTGTTTTACTGGTGTCTATCCTATTGATATTCGCGAGCGCACCTCCGGTGTTCGACCTGCTCCAATTTGGGTTACTCAGCAACCAACGCTTTTCTCAGCATCGCAACCTCAGGAATAACCTTTCCGTTTGGAAGTGTTGCAGCTTCTGACTGCACTTCTTCATCTGTGACTTCAAAGCCAAACCGCTCATAAAAGTGAATTGCATTTACATTGTACGTAGCAACAGTTAAATGAACCGGTTCACTCAGATCAAACCAATCAAGCATTCTCTGTGCGAGCGCAGCACCCACTCCCTTACCTTGAGCCTCTGGCAACACATATAGACTGCCAATTTTCTGCCTACCATCTGGATATTTATTTGCAGTAGCAATTCCCTGAACTGTTCCTGCAACTTTTGCTGTTAGAAATAATCGAACTGCAGGATCGATCTCTGCAATCTTTTTAGCACGCTCAACGATGTACTCTGGATCAAGTTGCACTGAAACTACACTTTCAATGACTTCACGCGTAATTCCAGCCTCTTCGTTTGGGTACGTTGCGAGCCACGTTTCGTATAAAACCTTCCCGATGCCTTCAGCATCCTCTGGTATAGCTATATTCACAATTACAGGTTCGCTTTCGCGTTTTTCAACGCTGATTTGAGAAAATTTTTGTTCCATACCTTTCATAATAGCAAAGAATTATTTTCACCCAACTAAAGTCGACTTTACTAGTTTTTCATTCAGCCTTCTTGCTACACCATATACAAATCCCTAAATTGAATATATGTCTCACGAAGCGCAAATCCACGCAGCTCAAACCAGCATTCTCCGCGAGCTCTTATTTCAACCGACCGCTGGCTATACCGAGCTACAAAAACCTACGGGACTTACCAGTGATCACTTCAATTTTCATGTGAAGCGACTGCTTGAGTTGGAATTTATTAAAAAAGTGAGTCCTGGCAAATATAGCCTCACTATCAAAGGTAAAGAGTACGCCAACAAACTTGATACCGACAACAATACAATAGAACGCCAGCCAAAAGTTGCAGTTCTTCTCGCCATAACCCGTGAAAAAAATGGGGTCAAAGAGTACCTCTTCCAAGAACGTCGCAAACAACCGTTCTATGCGTATTGGGGTTTTCCAACCGGTAAGATCCGCTGGGGCGAGACCATTATGCAAACCGCCGCACGTGAGTTAATGGAGGAAACTGGTCTCACTGCTGACCATGAACTTGCCGGCGTATACCATGAGCACACCCGAAGTGCCGAAACCGGTGAAATGCTTGAGGATAAAGTATTCTTTATTATGCGCTGTACAAATACCTCCGACACGTTGATGTCTGAATTTGAAGGCGGCTTCAACCGTTGGGCAGATCTCAAGGAAATCCACAAACACAAAACGTATCGAAGCCTTAATATTGAACTCGAAATTGCCGAATCCGGCCGACAGTTTGTTGAAGAAACACACACCTATAGCGACAATGAGTTCTAGGCTAAAAATTGCTTTTGCTAGGTAACTTTCCTACACTTAGTGCATGAAACGCACCATATCATACATTTTTTCTGCTGTTTTTCTCGCACTCACACTGAGCATTCCACACTTTGCATATGCCGATAGCGGATTTACTATTTCCGATTTTTCATCAACGTTACACATTAACGCCGACGGCACAGTAAACGTACGCGAAGTAATTTCAGCTGACTTCACAACTGCAAAACATGGTATCTATCGTGATATTCCGTACGCGTATCAAAATTCTGACGGAAGCACCTACTACACGAATATCAATATTCAAAGTGTTACAGATAACGGCACGGATACACAGTATTCTGTTACACAAAATGATGCCAATGAAGAAATAAAAATTGGCGACCCGAATAATCTCGTAACTGGCAGCCAAGTGTATACAATTTCCTATGTGGCAATTGGCATCCTCCAGGATAAAACTTCTGTCGATCAATTAGCTTGGAATGTAACCGGTACCAATTGGGGTGTTCCGATTGCTAAAGCTACAGCTACTATTTCTCTTCCTTCTTCAAGTTTAACTGAAGTAAGTTGTTCCCAGGGACCTGATGGCTCAACCGAAAAATGTACTTCATCGATTAGCCAAAATGATGGCTCTGGTGCATTTACAACAACACGGAGTTTACAGAGTGGTGAAGGAATGACGATTATTGCCACCTACCCACACGGGTTTGTTCCAATTCTTAAGGGCACACCCCCATACACGTACACATCATCCGACTACACCAATGCAGGAATAACGTTCAGCATTGTAGTTGCGCTCTTTGCATTACTTATTTTCTACATTAATCGAAAACAAAATCTCCGAGAGAACCCAAGTGGTCGCGATACGATCATGGCTGTGTATGATCCACCTCTCAACCTACGCCCTGCTGAAATTGGTATGCTCCTGGATGAAAAACCAACCACAACTGCGTGCACAGCAACTATTGTTGACCTTGCTTCACGTGGCTATCTAACTATTTCTGAAGTGGAGACTAAAAGTCTGTTAGGGAAAAACACTGACTATACCCTGCATCGAACAGACAAAGTTGCCGGTGACGAACTAATGACATATGAAAAAACCCTTCTTGATGGCCTTTTCCCACTTGGTAAGGTTGATTCAACCCTCTCAACTCTCAAGTTTGTCTTCCAAAAAACCTTGATTCAGGTAAATGCGCAGATTATTCAAAACGCAAAAGATAAAGGCCACATTGTTTCAAAATTCTTCAATGCACGAATAATATGTCGCATCAGTGGAATTATCTTGCTCCTCAACTTTATTTTTGTACTTCCCGCCTTCACAACTCCCGAAGATCCGACAACTTTAGCGTTTGGCTCATTTTTCGCCGGGCTAGTAGCGGGTGGTATTCTCTTGATAATTGCTAGTACTACTCTTTCAATCCGAACTCCAGAAGGTCATGCAGCCTATGTTCAAGCTGCAGGCTACAAACTCTTCTTATCGAGTACTGAAAAGTATCGCCAACCATTCTTAGAGCGCCAAAATATTTTCGAAAGCATTCTCTCCTACGCAATTATCTTTGGAGTTACTAAAAAATTAGCCAAAGCATTTCAAGACCTTGGTGTACAACCTCAAGTTCCAACTTGGTACTACGCTGCAAATGGATTAAATTTTATCGATTTCTCAAATCACCTCGATAGCTTCACCACTCAACTGAGTACAACCATGGCTTCCACACCGAGTGGAGGTATAGGAAGCGGTGGCGGTGTAGGTGGAGGATTCGGCGGCGGAGGCGGCGGAAGTTGGTGATAATCTGGGTACACCTTGCTTGCAGACTACTCTGGCTGTCATACTAATAGCATGCAGATACTGAAGAAAATGCCTGGCGCGAAAGCTTCGCTTCTTCGCCGCACGTTCGCCTGGTGCGGAGTGCTTTTTCTCGTTTGCATGCAATCGAGTGCACTCCTACTCACATCAATAAAACAAGCCCGAGCTTTTACAAGTGTTGGGTATTTTGCAATTGATAACAGTTTTGCCTCTGGATCATCTCCCGTTGCTGGGGTCGCTTTTCAATTAACCATTCGTGCCTTTACTAACGGTGGAAACATCGTTACCGACTTTAACGACCAAGTAAGTCTCACTGATTTAACTTCATCAATCAGTCCTGGATTAACCACACCGTTCGTCAATGGGGTATGGACAAACAACGTCATGATTACCAAATCAGCCAACGTTGACCATATTACGATGTTCTATGGAGCACTCAGCACGAGCTCAGTAGATTTCCAGGTTGCACCTGATACTCGCTTCACCAATCTTGCCCTCGTTTCTGGAAGTAACCAGTCTGGAGTTGTAGGAACAACTCTTCCTCAACCAATCGTCGTTAAGGCAATTGACCTGTACGGAAATGCAATTCCAAATATCACAATCAACTTTCTGATTGCTGCGTACCCACCAAATTCTTCTGGACAAAATTTGACCACCAATAGCGCCACAACTGGCGTATCGGGACAGGTAACAACTAACCTGCAAGCCGGCACGAAAGTGGGCACATACACGATTACTGCCCGAGTTGGTTTAGCAAATGGGCAACAGTTAAGCATTTACGAAAATGCAATCGCAGGACCAGTAACTAATCTTACTATTCAGCCAGTTATTACTGTAGTTCCAAAAGGTTCTGCACAACAGTTCTTCGCAAGTGCAACTGACCAGTATAGTAACCCAATTACAACATCCAACCCTTCCTGGAGTGTGATCAATGGCGGCGGAACTATCGACCAGAATGGAGTATTCCTCGCAAGTAATACGTCGGGAAACTTTGTAAACACCATCAAGGCGCAAGTCGGAAGCGTAGGTGCACTTGCCACGGTTACCATTATTAATGAAACCAGTGGTACCTCTGAAGGCAACCAGCCAGGTGATGGAACATTTGGAAGTGGCGCGTCTGTTCCTCCACAAGGTAATCCTGGAGGCACAGCTGGTAGTAGTAGCGGTTCAAGCAGTGGATCTAGTTCAGGAAGTAGTTCAAGTGGAACAGATTCAGGTAGCTCCTCAGGAAGTTCCTCAGGCGGTTCTACCGGAGGCCATGGAACAGCAAATACTTTTGGAACCTCAAACACCTATGGAACCGGCACGAGTCAAACAAATGGCTCATCTCAGACAGATGGATCTTCCCAGACTGACGGCACGAGCCAAACCACTGGCACATCGACTACGTTTGGGACCTCAACCGATGACAAGCGAACTGGTGCTGGAATTCTAGATCGCATCTATGTTATTCCAAGCACGATTAGCGTTTTTGCGAGCAGTTCACAACTTATTACTGCCCAAGGCTATGACATCTATAACAACATTATTAGCAGTGTTGCATTTGCCTGGAGTAAAACAGGAAATATCGGTGATCTCACCTATGCAAATGTGAATAGTACTCAGCTCAACGCAAGTAGCACACCCGGAAACGGAACTATTACTGTTGTTGCAACGCAAACCGATAGCAAAGGTACTGTGGTTACCAAAACAGCCACTGTTCCCGTTGCAGTTAAACAACAAACTGGTGGGCGTCTCGTATTCGATGCAATTTCTTCACCACAAAAAACTGACACTGAGTTTACTGTAACAATTACCGCCAAGGACTACTCAGATAACATTATTGCGGGTTACCAAGGCCCTGCAACGCTTACTGACTCTACCGGATCACTTCTTCCAAGTACTGCCACTCCATTTGTTTCTGGAATTTGGCGAGGTCAGGCAAAGATTCTGTACACCGGTGATTCAGTAACCATTACTGCAGTTGGAAGCGGATTATCAGGAGTAAGTAATGTCTTCAAAGTTGAAGGAGATAGCAAACCACTCAGCTTACGTAGCATTGGTGCTGCACTCTCTGGTGCCATTTCTGCTATCACCGGACAAGGAGCATCAAGTGCCGCTGCATCTGCTGCAAAGTCATCTAGCGCAGCTTCATTGGTTCGAAACCTGGCAGCTGGTCTAGCAGCTGGTTTTGGCCTACTTGGCTCTGCAATCGGTATTGGCATGATGGTTGGTCGCGGCCTTGAAGCTATCGGTAGAAATCCGCTCGCAAAGGGCAAAGTGCAAATAAATATGTACCTTTCTCTAGTCATCAGCTTAGTTGTAGCTGCTATGGCAATCGTGGCAGCTATGGTAATCTTGACGTAAGATGCGTGAATTATTCTTCTTTGCTGTTGGGGCCAGCATCGTCGGGACGGTATTTTTTGTGTCACTCGTTGAACTCATTTATACCATCCGACGTCGCAAGGTTCACGAAGATCTCGAAGCACGGCTCAAGGAAATCAAGAGCTCGTACACCGAATCTATTACCAAGATTGTCACTGAAGACAGGGCTAAACTTGAGGTTGCCGAAAAAACCGCAGCCGAAGCAGGTTCTACTATTCAGCACGAAAAAGAAGCTATTACCCAAGAGTACGAAGGGCGAATTGAAGAGCTTCAAGCGAATAGTGAAAAAGCCCTCGCCCACGCTAAAGCAAAAGCCAAGAAGCTTCAAGAACAAGCTGAGTTAGAAGCTGAGGAATATCTCAACGCACGTAAAAAAGAAGTTGAGCAAGAACTCATGGATCTCGTTATAGCTGTTACCAAAAAAGTACTCCCAAGTGGTATTAGTTACGAAGCTCATAAAGAGCTTGTACTTAAAGCACTGAATGACGTAAAGGCCGAAGCACCTTCAGTATGACAACGCCCGTCAGTTTTATGAGCAGCATTCTTTCCAAAATGTTCGTCGCTCACCAACTCGACCTTCTTCATCTGTCTATCATCAACCTTCTGGATATGATCAAGGATGGTGAAATTGATCTTGTACTAGAGCAAAACAAGAAAACTGCGGTTCAAAAAAGTCTCTTTATTCAAAAGATTATTGAGAGTCTTGATTCGCCAGAATTACGTGATGCCCTACAGGCTGAACTTGACGCTAAAAATATCGACTTCTTCCTCGAGAAACACTTGAGAGATATACTTGTTGCACTTCAGAAAGAAGCTGAGCGAATTATCCCC
The DNA here is from genome assembly GCA_903834195.1 of uncultured Candidatus Berkelbacteria bacterium. Lineage (GTDB taxonomy): Bacteria > Patescibacteriota > UBA1384 > CAILIB01 > CAILIB01 > CAILIB01. The sequence goes on from CAILIB010000040.1 coordinate 20,730, forward strand.
GTTCACCTTACCGTTGCTGTCGAATTTAAGATGCGGGACTTGCAAGACATGGTATCCTTACTAAGCAAGTCGCTCGGTCACCAAACTGTGCTTGATGTGCACGTCGACCGCAGCCTGATCGGTGGAACCGTCATCCAGTTTGGAAACTATATTTCCGATTACAGTATCAAAAGTCGATTAGAACAGTTTCGTTCCCGCTGGGAGGAAGCCGTCGTCGAAAAAGCCTAATGGAGTTCCGTGAGTAAAGATATTACCTCCAAAATAACCGCTGGACTGAAGCAGAACCTCCCTGAGGATCTTTCGATACACCCAATTCTTACCGAGATCGGTGAAGTTATTTATGTGGGTGACGGTATCTGTAAAATCAAAGGTCTCCCTACTGCTCACATTGATGACATGGTTGAAATTCAAACCGTCAATGGTGAAATTCCAGCCCTTATTCTCGGTATTAATGAGCGTGAAATTGAAGCTGTGGTAATGGGCGACTACACCTCAATTCGTCAGGGTAACATCGTAAAATCGAATGGTAAGATTTTAACTATGCCCGCTGGTCCAGGAATGCTTGGCCGTGTTGTTGACCCACTTGGTGTTCCCCTCGATGGACGTGGTCCTGTGCACACCAAAATGGATATGCCAGTTGAGCGCCTTGCACCTGGTGTAGCTAAACGCCGTCCAGTAACTGACCAGTTTCAATCTGGCGTGCTTGTGGTGGATACAATTATTCCCCTTGGCAAAGGCCAACGCGAACTAGTGATCGGCGACCGCAAATCAGGCAAAACCAAGTTGATGGAAAGTTTTATCATCAACCAGAAAGGACGTGATTGCGTCTGCATTTACGTGGCAGTTGGTGCTCAAAAAGCAAAGATTCGTGTTCTTGAAGATCACTTGAAGGCAGCGGGAGCCATGGAATATACCTGTATCGTTATGGGTGGCTCTGATTCCCCTCCGTCACTTAACTACATCGCGCCATACGCTGGGTGTGCAATTGCTGAGTATTTTCAATTTATCGAGAAGAAGGATGTAGTTATTATCTACGATGACCTTTCCCGTCACGCCAAGGCCTATCGTCAGATGTCACTGCTTCTAAAACGTTCTCCAGGTCGTGATGCCTACCCTGGTGACATTTTCTACCTCCACTCACGGCTTTTGGAGCGTTCATCCCGTCTTTCTGAAGAGCTCGGAAGTGCTTCAATTACCGCACTCCCAATGGCAGAGACGCAAAATGGTGACGTATCTGAGTACATCTGTACGAACTTAATGTCGATCACCGACGGCCACATCTACCTCGACATCCGCTTGATGCACGATGGTATTCTTCCAGCTGTAGACTCTGGAACCTCCGTATCGCGTATTGGTGGATCAGTGCAGCCACCTGGTCTGCGTAAATGTGGTGAACTCGCCTCTTCTCAATTGGCGCGGTACAACGAAGTAAAATCCTTCGAGACCTTAAACACTGAAATCAACGAAGAAACCGAGCGGGAAATTAAACGCGGTAAACGTGTTATGGAAATCTTCGAGCAAGATGCCAATCGCCGCCTCTTGAACGATGAAAAAACCCTCCTGATGTACCTTGCCACCGCGGGTAAATTTGATGATGTTGAGCTCAAACAACTACGTAAAATGAAGGTTGCTCTACTCGATTACTACCTTGCTGGTAATTTTACCGAGTTCAAAGAAAAGTGCGAAACTGAAAAAGACATGGATGCTCTTGGCGCTCTTATTAAGCCAATTATCGAAGGTTTTGCTGCACAATCAGAATACGATGGTGCCAAAACCATGATTGATAAACCAAAACCAGTTCCTGACGCACTCCCAATTGTTCCTGCAGTTACTTCAGATGGCGAAAAAGGCAAAGAAGCTAAAAAGTAATGTCGACGATCAACGAAATTAAGGACCAGATGATCACCGTACAATCGGTTGGTGGCTTTGCAAACGCCATGCAACAGATTGCAACGATGCGCATGACCCACCTGCGTAGCAAAGTGCTCGATAGCCGGCCGTTCGTTGAAGCTGCCATTGAAATCCTCCAGGAACTAAGTACGTTGCGCAATCAGATGCAGGATAAAGACCTGCTCAAACTTGAAAAAAAGCATAAGGATGATTTAAAGGAACATCCCCTTACCGCTAAGCGGGCTGTGATTGTTATTACCTCAAACCAAGGGTTAACGGGTCACTATAATATTGAAATCTACCAGAAACTTGAGCGCCTGATTGCCGATGAAAAAGATGCTGACTTTTTCATTATTGGTAAAAAGGGGCAAGAGTCCTTTGCAACCGGCAAGTACAAGGTAGAATACTATCCCTACGAAGTTGCTGACGATTTTACCATTGCAGACCTTAAGCGTCTCCTCACCTTCTTTGACTACTATCAGGATGTAGTACTGCTCTACTCGCGCTACGTAAACTCTGCCAAACGCGATGTAGTAGTGACTTCTATTGTAAAGCCAGTACTTGAAGAAGATGAGGAAACTAAAAAGCATCCGGGAAAGTATATCTACGAGCCTGATATTTATGTGCTCGTAAACTCGATTGGTCACAAATTACGCGGAGCTCTTTTTCAACAACAGATTTTTGACTCCCGTCTTTCTCAGTACGCCGCTCAAATGATTGGTATGAAAACAGCTGCAGATAACGCTGTTGAGCTTTTGGGCGATCTCCGTCTTGAATACAACAAACAACGTCGTAAACTGATTGATAAGAAGATTAGTGAGGTTTTTGCTGGTTCAGCGCTTTGGTAGTTCTTGATTATTTTCAGGCTTAGCGCTATGTTCAGCACATGGTTTCATCTGATTCCTTCGACATGAGTGGGTATAGCATGACCACTCAGCGTTATCCACGCATTAATGCATGGTACTGCGCACGTGAGGAAGTCGACGAAGCAGTACAATTAACACTCGATGCCATCCCTGGCTCTCGAAAACCTGGAAGTTCGGTCAACGTGTACGCAGTTCAAGTTAAACGAGATGCAAAGGTAACACTTCAAATCTACGTATTTCTCAACCTCGCACATCACACCACCGAAACACTTCAGCTAAAGCTCTCAAGTGGTCGAACCGTAGAGTGTACGATCAGATCACATCAAGACCTGGCAAACCCAATCGGAAATGCCGCTCAAGGATACTTCCGTTCACACCTAAAACTGTACGCATTCGAAGAGCAGTACTCAACCCTCTGGTACAACCAATACCTGCGACAATACAATATTGTCGAATACTACTAGTTTTCCCGCCCTGCACACAGTTGCCTGGCGGGCTCTTTTTTATAACACTTTCCCCTCAACCCCCAATCTGCGGTACAATGAATACATATGTCCACAGATGCAATCTCCACCAAAACCCGCGGCCGCGTAATTTCAGTTCACGGAGCTGTTGCTGACGTCCACTTTCCTCGAGAACTTCCAGAGATTTACAACTCTCTCCACATTGACCTTCCAGACGGTCGACGGTTGATCCTCGAGGTATTCGAGCACTTACCAAACTCGACAGTGCGCTGCTTAGCCATGGGACCAAGCCAAGGTGTACAGATCGGTATGCTCGTTGAGAACACAGGCGATGTAATGCACATTCCGGTTGGTCCAGAGCTGATGGGCCGGGTTATTAATGTATTCGGCCAACAAGTTGATGATGGCCCAGAAATTGTCGCTAAACTCAGTTCACCTACTCACAAAAAGAGCCCTACCTATACAGAAATCAAAACCAAGCCAGAACTGATTGAAACAGGTATTAAAGGAATCGACTTTGTTACCCCGATGTTAAAAGGAGGTAAGGTTGGCACATTCGGCGGTGCTGGTGTGGGCAAAACTCAGCTGGTGAACGAAATCATCCACAATACCACCATGATGCACGGAACCCGTTCAGTGTTCTGTGGAGTGGGAGAGCGTACCCGTGAAGGAAACGAAATGTGGCTTTCTCTGAAAGAAACCAACGTACTGCCAAACGTAGCTGTTGTACTTGGACAGATGAACGAATCGCCGGCAATGCGTTTTCGCACCCCACTTACTGGTGTAACCATCGCTGAATACCTGCGCGACGCCAACAAAACCGACGTAATGTTGTTCATCGATAACATCTTCCGCTTTATTCAGGCGGGAATGGAGGTATCAACAGTGCTCGGGCGTATTCCATCTGAAACTGGGTACCAGTCAACGCTCGCAACCGAGATGGGAGAAGTACAGGAGCGCATTACCTCGACGGCCAATGGAGGTATCACATCCATGCAGGCTATTTACGTACCAGCCGATGACTTTTCAGATCCAGCTGTGCAAGCTATTTTCGCCCACCTTGATTCAACCATTGTGCTATCTCGTAAAATTGCTCAGCAGAAGATGTTCCCAGCTATGGATATCCTCGCCTGCGCAACTACTGCTGACAAAGAAGTTATTGGTCAGAAACACTACGAAGTACTGCAAGCTACATTAAAAACGCTTGAGCGCTACCGTTCGCTCCAGAACATCATCGCAATTCTTGGTGTAGATGAGCTTTCAGAAGCTGAAAAGGTAACTGTAGGACGTGCTAAAAAGATCCTTAAGTTTTTAACTCAGCCGTTCTTTACCGCAGAAAAGTTTACCAACATCCCAGGTAAGTACACTGAGCGTGGCGTCTGTGTAGAAGGCGTTGAAGCCATTCTCTCCGGAGTCTACGACGAGTTTACTGACGACATGTTCTTATATGTGGGTAGTGTGCAGGAGGCTGAAGAGAAGTGGAAGGCCAAAGGTATTAAATAAAAAGTAGGCGCCTCCTACCCTAGTAGAAAGCGCCTCGAGAAGTTAGATCGGAGTTAGAAGGAATGCGTGATCGTATCCTCCATATCTTCCAATACCAACAATACAGCCGGAGTCGTTGATCGAATTAGCCACCCCAAGTGTCCAACCAGTCAAACCTGGGACACAACTATTGAGATCGTAGAGTTGGTAGGAAGTTCCATCACGCATTGCCACATACGCAACGTAATTACCACCAGCGGTAGTATTTGACTGACCCACCACATCACCCCAATCATTTAGACCACAAGCAATAGATGCATCACCTGAACCCAATACACCTAGGTTCACCATTGTCCCGGACGTACCACAGGCAGATTTTGGAGTCCAAATAAATGCTCTGGACATCCAATTAGTCAGCGTACTTATTCCAACGACTTGTCCAGAATAATTAATCCCTTTTGCTCGGCCATTTGTACGTCCAAGGTTGCCAATGCTATACTCCACTCCCCCTTTTAAGATACACGGCCCGTTTGGGCCGCTACCGGCGATTTCATCGGAATCGTTGATGGCATACGCCATATCGCCCGAGCTCATACCTGCCATATAAAGATCAGTGATTGTTCCTCCCGAATAAAAGAACGGGTGTCCGTTCGGATCCCTACCGAGCATGTGTCCCAAGTTGTTGACCGCATATGCGTACGCATTACCGGCGCCAACCATGATCTCGGTGATTCCACCCCCAGACCAAAAACACGGTCGTTGATCACCCGAGCTGTTATAACACCAGCCGACGGCGAGATTCGAGTCGTTGATTGCGTATGCTTGGGCAGCACCAGAACTACCACTCAACTTTCCAAGGTTAATCATGCCACCGGTTGAAGTCCATGAAAATGCATCAGCAACGTAAGCGGACACATTTGATTGCCCAACAGCTACACCCAGGTTGTTAAGCCCGTACCCATCGGATGAGTACCCTAAGGTACCAAGATCGGTAATCGTGTACGACGGGGTTGTTGCTGACGCAAGTACAGCAGACAAGAAAGCTAAAACGGTTGTAGAAAACTTAAAGTTCACTCAATTCTCCTAGGTGACACTTTCCGTGTACACCAGGTCGCATGATACCATAAACATATTAAATAACTATTAGATAATGCTCCACGTCAAAATACTCCACCCAGACCGCCTCGTTTTTGAAGGTGAGGCCGAGTATATTATCGCACCAGGCGCACAAGGTGACCTCGGAATAATGCAGGGCCATACACGAATGTACGCCGAGTTAATTACTGGGGAGATCCATATTCAAGGACCAGAGCCCCAGACTTTGCCCATTGAGTCGGGCATTCTTCGAATTAAAGGTGATAACGTGACTATCCTCGTTGGATTAGAGTAGTAATTCTAATCTGATAAATATGCTACTATAGTGCATTTACCCCTATCTCAAATATTATTTGACTAGAATGTTGACACTGATGGGCGCATGACTGTTGACAAGGTTCATCACTAAACCCGATAATAGATATAACAATTGTTCATTAACAAATCGAAATCGAAGCCGCGTCTAGAAATTCATTTCTATGCGCATCTACTCAAATACTTTTTTCAACGTTTAATAATTAGTAAGTTCCTCACATGATTTCAGTAAAAAAACTGATCTCAGCAGCAGTAACTATTTCTACCACACTTGCCCTTACAGGCGTAGGTTTGGCAGGACAAGTTTACGCAGCTCCGATCAGCTCAGCTTCCGCAACGCTTTCGAATAACACTGTTGCTGCAACAGGTGTTACATACACCATGCAGTTTACAGCATCTAGTACCGCAATTAAGGGTATTAAATTCCAGTGGCGTACTACTCCATCAGCAGGTGGTGGAAAACCAACCAATCTTAATCTTGGCGTAGCAGCTCTTGCATCTGCGACTGGAAATAACGGCTCTTCGACTGACCTAGTTGCTACAACAGGTTGGACAATTGCTTCTGGCGGTGCTGGATCTGGAGACCTAGGTCTTTCAGGCGCAACCGCTTACTCACCAGGCGCAACTTCAGTTTACACAGTTGCCTTCTCAACGATCACTAACAACACAGACGCCAACGACTGTGACGCAATTACCAACTCTGAATCGTGTTACATCCGTATCACAACCTTCAGTGACCAGGCAATGACCACACCAGTTGATAGCGGTGTAGTATCATACACAGTAGTCGCTAACACAACTGTTACTGCAACTGTTGATCCTTCCCTTACCTTCACCATCGGTGGTGTTACAACTGAAGCAGCACTTCAGACAAATGACTCACACGCTGGATGTGGCGCAGCTGCTGACGTAACTGCAACAGCAACCAGTATTCCATTCGGACACATGGTTCCTGCAACCTACGTTTGTGGCCAGCAATCACTTGCTGTTTCTACTAACGCAGCTCTTGGTTACTCTGTTTACCAGAAGTTCACCAGTCCTACAGCTAACGTAGCGATGATTGGTACAGTTGCTTCAACTGACTACATCAACACATTTAGTTCAACAGGTGCTACCTTCGCAGTTCCTGTAGCTTGGGCAACTCCTACCAGCACAACTGCTAACAGCAACACTGGATACATCGGTATTCGTACCACCAACGCTAAAGTTCAGACTGACGACCCAGCTTACACCACAACTAACAACTACGGTACTCCATACGTAGGTACAGGTCTTGGTTCAGCTAAGGTAATGGACAGCGTTGGACCTGATCTAGGAACTACCAACACGTATGTTACATACAAAATGGAAGTTAACTCAGCTCAGCCTTCTGACACCTACACAGGTACAATCAACTACAACGTTGTAGCTAAGTACTAAGTAGACTTCGATAAGAACCAACAAAGTACCTCCTTCGGGAGGTACTTTTTGGGTACTAGCTGCTTAATAATTATTTAACTGTAGACCTGCCCCTATTCCTGATTCTCTTGTATACTATTACTATGAACTTCTCTCAAAAAATACTGCGAACGATAGTTACCATCTGCACTCTCTGTGCAGTACTGGTTGGCGCAACAATACCAAAAGCAACACTCGCTGCATCAATTCTTTCCCCTTCAGTTGGACTATCTGACGTACACAATATTGCAACTGGCGTGACCTACACTATTACGTTTACTACTGGAAGTACTGACACATTAAAACAAATGGATTTTCAGTTTGCTACAACTAATAGCAACACTACAAAACCAGCATCACTAAACCTTACATCAAGCACACTTGGAACGTCGACTGGATTTAATGGAAGTTGGACAATCGATACTACCGATGCGAGTACTGGATTACTTCACCTCGTAAATACTACTGGTGAATCTATTGCAGCTTCCACTACTATTAGTGCAGTTTTCAGCGGAATTACTAACCCAGAAATTGCTGATTGCGATTCAGCAACCACGACCCTATCCGATACCTGTTGGATTCGTATAAAGACATTTAATGATGCAGGTATCACAACTGTAGATAGTGGTAACGTTCCTTTCACAATTACCGAAGACCCGAGTATGTCGTTCCAAGTTGAGAATGTGGTAACTGGAGAAACTCACAACGGTATTACCTCAACCCTCGATAGTACAAGTGATAGTATTGCCTTTGGTCACCTCCAAATTGGAACTGTTGAATACGCAATCCAGAAGCTTACAATTCAGACAAACGCACCACACGGATACGTGGTCAATGCATACCTTCCAACAGGTATTACTGGTGCTAATAGCTCGAGTGATGTCATTAGCCCATTTGGAGCAGTAAACGCTACCTGGAGTACTCCGCAATCTTGGGCGTCACCGTTTGGAACAACACCTAATAGTAACACTGGCTGGATCGGAGCTAACACAAGTGACGGCCGAGTTTCGGGATGGTATGGACAAAGCAATAAATTTGGCCCACTATCAACTACGCCGCACACTGTTGCATATAGTTCAGGTGCCGACCGAACTGGAACCGTGGTATATGTTGCATATGCAATTGAAGTGAACGGCTACCAACCGTCTGATTACTACACTGGAGAAATCTCCTACGATGTCCAAGCTAAGTACTGATCCAACTCTGATCGTAAAAATAGCCTCCGTTATTGGTGGTTTATTTTTGGTCGGATTAGTAGGTAGTGCATGGTTTCCACAGCCATGTTCATATTTACGCCAGTCTATTAGTTCCTGCCCCCGCACATTCATCGGAGTTGAACCCCCTGCAATTCATGAACTCAATCGTGTTCCTCATACAGATATCGTTACGGGAAACGCCATTTTCACCACCAAAGCACAAGATAAACGTGCAAAAACTGTAGTAGATTTTGAGTACCATGCCGACTACACAGCTCAAAACGCATTTCTCGAAATCAACGATGGAACTTCATATAAGCAGCTTGGATTAATCACTTCACCACTACTTACAGGCCTCGATTGGCCTCGAAACATCGATACAGACGCTGGATTGACCCTCTATCAGCGCGGAGATGACTACGAAAATCTAGACAAATTATTTGCTAACTTACCACCCGCATCTACCCTCGCAGCTGACGCACCAGCAGCTCGTCTTTACGGCCTAAAAGATGGGCAATACACCCCACTTGAAGGACTTACGGATCTCACTACTATCAATGTGATAGTTACTACTTATGCCCCTCCCCAATCTGATGGAACGTGGAAAATGTACGTACACCAATTCAATTTGAGCACAATTCCTGCCCAAAAAGATGGCACATTAGCATGGCGAATTACCGCCCCAAAACCTTCAGAAACTGCCCTAGATTTTCTCCTCGGCCAAGTACATATCGACTATCGTGATGACCGATTTCCATGACAAAAAATCGGCTAGCCTTGCAAGATCCTAAATTTATGCTGATAATAAAACTAAATTCTTTCCCTAGAAAAATAACATGCGCCTGAAACGACTAGCCCACTCACTGCTCGCAGTACTCGTACTTTTCGGAGGGATCCAGCTTTCTATACCATCTGCCCATGCAGATACTGTTAGTATTATTCCACCTAAGTTTGAAGTGTTCGGTAATCCTGGGGATACCCTCACTGAAAAGTTGAAGGTTAATAATAGCAGTGTCACAGAAGGAACCTACCAAGTTCAGGTAGAAGACTTCCGTGCACAAGGTGATGACGGAAGCGTCGATCTCGTAGAAGATGGTTCTCCACGGACCAGCTACTCACTTGCAAGCTGGATTACTACCGAACCTAGCAGCTTCACAGTTGCTGCCGGACAAGAAAAGGTTGTTACCTTTACCATCAAAATTCCAAAGACTGGTGAGCCAGGTGGTCACTACGCTTCAGTTCTGATTAAAAAGGCTGGACAAACAGCTCCAGGCTCAGCTTCAGTAGATAGTCGTATCGGAAGTCTTGTTCTCTTGCGCGTTTCTGGAAACGTTACTGAAAGTCTTACACTTGATTCATTTACTACTGACTCGTACTCACAGTACGGCCCAGTTAATTTCAAGCTCCTCTTTACCAACAATGGTAATGTGCACATTGCTCCTACTGGAACAATTGTAATTAGCAACCTCTTTGGTCAGAAGGTAAAGGAAATTCCAGTATCAGGTGCAAACGTACTTCCTGGTGCAAACCGTTTAGTTACTGCAACTTGGGATTCTACCAACTTAGTTGGTCGTTATACCGCAACCTACCAGGCAACCTACGGAACTCCTAAACAAAATCTTGCTGCCACTGTCAGCTTCGTAGTCTTCCCAGTCTATTTGATCTTCGTTGTCATCATAGTTATTGCACTTGTTTACCTCCTTATCGCTAAGCGCAAATCTCTGAAGCGCTTGATCAACAACATTACCTCAGACTAGTTCTCAGGCACATGACGGGGGGGACACCATCATTGCTCGCTGCATCTGTACGCAAAGCGGCAGGAATACTTTCCTGCCTCTGCCTGCTTTTTATGTACCTCAACCCAACTCCAGCGTTCGCTTCTCCAGGAACACTCCAGTTGGCTCGAGATATTGTTGATGCCACAACTCCATCACAAACAAATATTGGTCACTCGATCTATTTTGTTCTTCCATACGAGTCTCAACAGATCCAACCAAGTGATTGGATAGAGATTTCGATGCCAAAGTATTCTAGCATTGTCCTTCCGACTGCCTTTAGTGGTATTTACGGAACTCCAACAGTTGATCTTATTGGTACAACTATTCGACTTACAAACGTTGTACTCCTCAACGGTACAGGAATGGGAATCGATGGCATCTCTGCCCGTAATGCAAACACACTCAGTGATGAACAAATCATTATCAGTGTATGTGATGATGCGGCCTGTACTCTTGTCCGCAACCAAGTTCAGATTGAACCAAGTCAATCAGGTAACACTGTTAACGTTACCGCAACCATTGATAATCCACTCTCATCTCTTTCAATAAGTGGATTTACTTCACCAAATGCCTTCATCACTCTTGTTGAAGGACCATCTGTTCTCGGTACCACAGTTTCAGGAGGAACTGGGTTTTTCAATTTTTTCCTTACTGCCCTTGCACCTGGTAACCATAGTTACAAAATTACTGGAACTGACACCCAGGGACGGAATACTTCTCAGAGCACACTCAACCTCTACTTACTTGGAGCCAATCTTACTACAGTAACAAGTATTCTCCTCTCCCCGACAATCTCTCTGGATAAAACAGCTATTAATCCGGGTGATACAATAACTATGAGCGGTAGTACTGAGCCGAATAACCAAATTAATCTCTTCGTTGAAGCTCCGCTCAAAAGCTATACGGTTACCGCTGATACAAACGGAAATTGGACCTATACAATTCCTGGAACAGATACAACCAGCTTTTTACCAGGTCAGTATCAAACGTATGCGATTAGTCAGGATGGCTTGGGAACTCAAAGTCAGATCGGTCTTACACTCAACTTTACAGTCAATTCTCCTACGACCGACCCAAACAACCCAGCTCCACGCTGTGATATCTCACACGGAGACTTAAACTGTGATGGTAAAACAAGCCTGACTGACTTCTCAATCCTGCTCTATCACTGGCAGACCAACCATAAAGTTGCCGACATCAACGGTGATACAAAGGTTAACCTTACTGACTTTTCAATTATGATGTTCTACTTCACACGATGAGCACTGTTCTCAAAACTATCAAATCTGGCATTCACCACTACCGAAAACTCTCGGTACGTAATCGTGCACTGCTTTGGGTCGTAGTGCTTGTGATTGGGGTAATTATTCTCCCGCCGGTTATCGATAAGGAAATCCACCGCAATCAAAGTGTGAAAATGTATTTTACAGTACCCAATACAACAGTAAGTGTTGGTGAAACATTTCCTCTCGAACTACGCGTACAAACTGGCGGACAAGCAATAAATGCAGTTGGTAGTATTATCCACTTCAACCCGCTATACCTGGAAGTTGTCAGTATGACTACCGATAAGTCATTTTGTTCCTTTTACCTAGATAATACCTTTGATACCATAAAGGGAGAGGTAAAAGTCACATGCGGAACGCCAAGCCCTGGCTTCACTGGTGATTCTCTCGTTGTTCACCTTAATATGCGTGCCAAAATTCTCGGCACTACCACAGTAAGTGTAGACCCCGCCAATACAAATGCCCTTGCCAACGATGGCAAAGGAACCAATATTCTTGGTACTCACCCCGATCTTGAACTTACAATCAACCAGTTCCTCTAGATACATGATTCGTCGCACAGTTCGCACAATTGTCAGCCTTTCACTCGCCATTCTGGTGGGTTTTTCCCTGTTTGTGAACGCACCAAAACAGGTTGAAGCCGCTGCCTCACTTTCAGTAACCGCAAGTTCCCCGGTTCGAATAGCTGACACGATTTCTGTTGGTATTTACGTAAATACTGGTGGACAATATGCTAATTCATTTGACCTCCACTTTTCCTATCCAGCCAACTTACTCGACCCAGTTCGTGGAAGTACTACAGGCTCAGTGTGTAGTATCTGGATTACCCAACCTGACCCAAACGGTGGCGGAGCTGACATTTCCTGTGGCAAACCTGGTGGATTTAACGGCAGCGGGCTACTTGCAACTATTTACCTGAGTGCAAAACTTGATGGGTCAGCAACATTTGGATTATCCAACTGTTCTGTTTTGGCAAACGATGGCCAAGGAACCGATATTACTGGCGGATGTAGTGGGCGCACCATTACAATTAACCCAGATACAGTTGCGGCAACTCCTCCCCCTTCTACACCAGTTCCAAACACTCCAGTACCTACACTCAACCCGGTTAATACACCAAAGCCGGTAACAACACCTCGTCCACCTGCTACACCATCTAACATTGGCTCTTCTGCCACTCCAAAACCTGCAGGAACAACAGCCCCAACCGATACTGCAAAAACTCCCACTCCAACTGCCACACCTACTCCACCGCCCGCTGTAGCACTTCCTAGCACCTCACCAACTCCAAGTGTGGCTGCAGGTATTACAGGAACAGATGGAACGAGTGGAACTGATAGTTCAGGGACTCAAAAACGTACTATCTCAACTGCATTTAGTGACGTATTTAAATCGTTAGGAAATATTAAAAGCCTAGGTGGTGACACTACTGGTCTCTTTGCGCTTCTTCTTGCCATGATTCCAGTACTCGGCTTATTCTGCGCAATCCTCTTCTTCATCTACCGTCTATTTGCCCTCGACAAACAGCGTCGACGAAGTATGGATCGCCTCTTTGAAATGGAACTTTCAGAGCTAGCAGCCCTTGAAGGAAAAATGGATCTTCTCGCTGAAAAAGGTACTAAAGGCCGTGAACAGTATCGTGAAGAATTCCGCCTCGCCAAAGAACATATTCTGCGCCAAATAAAACCAGATTACGCTAAACCTGTAGAACCTGAAAAACCAAGTACTCCCGGGCAATAAGCTATCGGAAATGTGTTGAGAAATGATACGATAGAAGGGCAATATGTCGGCAAAACATCGCGGACAACCTGAGGAACAACCACAATCTACGGGGGCAGATGCTTTTTGGGCTACCAGTACTGCTGAAGCGGAGGCGTACAAAAAGCGCTTTACTGACCAAATCTCTCGCCTTCAAGAGCGCCAAAAAGAACTCGTCCAGCAAACTGCTGACGAGCTTGAAATATTGAAGCAGGAACTTTCAGATAGCAAAGATCTCGAACAGAAAATCACTTCTGCCCGTCAACCACTTCTTGATGAAATCAATGCCCTACGAGCATCCATGGCCGCAGCAGACGAGCACAACGCCAGCCTGCAAGAGCAGCTTCGTCACGTTCAGCGAAACTATCAATCACAATACCTACAGCTTCAAGGCCTGGTTTCTTCACTGAAGAATACGTTGCGCGGACAAGCTCGCACACTTGATCAGCAAATTCGCGTCTATTCTCTAGATGCTACACAGAGTCTTGAGAGCATGCTCTCATCACTTGATGCAGCACAACTTCCACCATTTGAAGCTCCGGAGATTACAGTTGGCGCCGCGCCTGTGCACCATCCGGCTCCACGGCCTGCTCCCGCTCCTGCCCTTGCGCAAACGATCGCACTACCTGTTTCTCCCCTCGTTTCGAACCCAAAACAAGATGAACGGTTTGCAAAACACGAAGCAAAACTACGTGCAGAAGCTGTGCGTAAAGCCGATGTACATCCTGCCTCTCGCAAGCGTTCCCCTATCCGTCGTTTTGCAATTCGCTCAATTATAGCTGCACTATTCGCGGCTGCGGGAGTTACAGGTGTTCATAATTTCCTCCAACACAATACGTCACATGCTACCACCGATACGGGAACTGTTGCCGGTGTAAGTACTGAGGCGGCCGTAGATGTTAAGCCAGCAACCGAACAGTACCCAGAATCGTTTGCAACCGTTTCCTATGCAGATACAGTTTGGGAACAAACCAGCGATGGTGAAATGGGCGTTGCGTTTAAGTATCCAAAGAATGCAAGTAATCGTGTTCGCGAATTGAGTGGAAATAATCTCTGGATTCTTCGTTTCTGGGACTACCTATTTAAAATCAACCGAGACGATTCAACGAGTTCAATTGATACCTGGATGACCAACAACCAGGCCACCTACGTTGATGACTACATTTCTGCACGAGGCACGTTTAAAAACCAATCAGCTTGGATACTCACACCAAAGGTTAAAAGTGCAACCTCTGGAACAATGTACGTAATAAGTCACGGAAAAACAGTTCTCAACTTCTGGATTAAGGATGAAGATCCAAACAGTGATGATGGTAAGCGCCTAGCCGATATGGTTACCAGTATCCAGCTTCTTCCTCCCCAATGAACGAGTTGATTGGACACATCCTTAGAACGCTCGCCCTACCTGCGCAACAAGCCAGTGACATTCTCCACCTAACTTCAGTTGGAATTGTACAGCAATCAGTTGCACTTGCTGCACTTATTCTTACTGGTGCACTTGCGACTATTTTCTTTGCAGCCTGGTTTGAACGGCGCAAAGCTCTTTTTGCGGCTGCATTTTTGGTGAGCATTACAGCTGGGCTACTTATTACATATGTCACCAATTATTACCGTAGTGCTTGGGTATATAGCGTCATAATTTGTATACTTGCCGCCGACGTTACCTGGAGAATGAGTCGCACTAAAATTCTACGTATTCTGATGGGGACCTGGTTTCTAGCAGCTATAGTGATCGTTGGTGGAATTGCGATAGGAGGAACGTTAACAGAGTATTTCCACGCAAACAAAACTACTGCAGCTCTTTCTCAAAACACAGCAGATACCCAAGCAAAAATCGCCACATATCAAAAGAGTGTTGCTTCTACATTAAAGTCTGCCACTACCTCAGAAGATATAATTCGACTTGCAACTGAACCTAATCCAACTGTTTCAGAATTAACAGCAGTTCAACAGGAATTTGATCTTGATTTTCTCAGTCTACGAACCTTAACTGGAGCTGTTCTAGTTGAGACATCACGTATTCCCCATCCACTCGTGTCAGGTACTAGTGATTTAGCACAACTGTCTACCGATGAACGAGGCGTACCAACTGCCACTTCAACCTCTTTAATTCAACTATCCTCCGGCAATATCACTCTGAGTGGTGGAAGCTTCCTTGATTCAGCTCGCCTCACAAAACTTGGCGTTCACGGTGCCCTTGCTTCGCACTTTGGTGTTGAAAGCTCGTCCGGATTAAAAGGTGATGAACTTCTCGCCGTAACTGCAGATGATACAAGGACCCAATTCCAAGCTAATACTTCGGCACAATTTTATACTTTTACCAGCACTGGCAGAGCCTACCTTTCTGGCCAACCTCTAGATGGAGATACCAACTTAATTGTCGTAAGTGTTTCTACGGACTCAAGCTATGCAGTTTGGCAACGTGGAATCATTGCAGGTGAAGTTGTACTCATTGCTCTTAAGTGCCTTGCGTTTCTTCTCTTTCACCGCAAACAACGTGTTAAAAAAACTGTGCTTATTTTCTCAGCCCTTACTCTCGTTTTACTTGGCGCAGGTACCACCTGGGCACGTGAAAAAACTGAGATCGCAACAGGATACACTGCTACAACAATTCGATTAGATCGACCTGCAGTTACTCCACATATCTACTTCCGAACTGTCACCTCTGGTCTTCAGGTGCAAATTGATATGGCCGGAGCCAATGTAGCCCAACTCTCAGTCGCGATTCAACTACCAGGCAATCTACCTGCAAACACTGTAACGTTGGATTCAACCTTTTGCACCAGGATAGATTCACAACCAGCTGTTTCTTCTAGAAATATCCTCACATTCACCTGCTCGACATCTAATCCCCCTCTTAAGGGCCAAGGAGGCGTTGTTGCAACGATTACTGCCCCTGCTTCATTCTTTGCAACTGGGCAGGTTAGTTTAATCTCTGGAACAGCCCAGGCTCGTACCGATGGAGCAAATCAAACCGTCCCCGTTCGTGCCGACCCACTTGTACCCGCTCAATAACTAGATTGGAACAGAGTTTCTTGCTATAGTACTTGAAGTCAACGACGTACATACACCTGGCAGGGTAGCTCAGCGGTAGAGCAGGAGACTCATAAGCTCTTGGTCGTGGGTTCGATTCCCGCCCCTGCCACCAACATAAAAAGACTGGTCAACCAGTCTTTTTATGTTGGTAACGGAGATGAATTGAACCAGGCTCGACCACGCCTATACCTTACTTTGCGAAGCAAAGAGCGGGGTTAGCGCAACGCTCCTGCAGCGCTTCACATCGCCGAAGGCGGTGAAAGCTGGAGGAAGTGAGCGTCGTCCCGCCCAAATTAAAAAACTAGGCACCGCCACAAGCAGCACCTAATCAAAATAATCTAGTCGAGAACTGGCTCGAAACTCTGTGGCCGAAGCTCAACACGCAGCTTTCCATCTGGTAGATCCAGTAAAACTACATAGGAATACCGCTCGCCCAGGCTCACAGACTCTTCACGTAGTACATCATCAAGGACAATTACTCCGCGCGTTCCCTGCGGGACACATCGCACCGGCTGCTCGCCCTGCTCTTTATTCCTCAAACCTGGGAAAAGCGGACACTCACTATTCAGATAGACTGGAAACCCATTTACCTGATCAAACTTGGTAAAACCAACTATTCCCATTCGAGGTCGACTAATCCTTCGATCAATCAAGATTCGATGAATTTCTACTACACTCATCGTTGTGCCGAGCTTTCGGTAAAACCCGACGTAGAAATCATCAGCAGATTCAAATTGTTGTTGCGTGAGCCATGCAACCAAGGTTTTCTCTTCAAATAAGTCATGTAGCCCACGAACTAACTTTTGAATAGTTGGTTTTCGCTTCTTAAGTAACTCAGCAACCTGGTCACTCACTACTTTTCGTTCTTCACTCATTTACTCACCTGATTGTGAACTATAGCAGAAAACTGTTATCACTCAATCTTCGCTATACTACAGATATGAAAATCGCAGTATTCTCCGACTCACACGACAACATTGACGCACTAAAAAATGCGCTTGAAGTTGTAAAAAAATTGGACATCACCCAAGGCATACACCTTGGTGATTTTTCATCCCCACCTGCCATGGAACTCATCGCCCAAGCTGGAATTCCATGGACTTGTGTGTGGGGTAATATTGATTACGACAAAATTGCTTTGTACACCATTGCAAAACCATACAACACTATTGATGTGAGTGACGGTGATTTTCGCGAAGTTACAATTGCAGATCGTTCACTTTTTCTAACCCACTACCCAGAAATCGCTCGACTTGCAGCACTATCCGGAAAATATGATGCAATGTTTCATGGCCACACCCATCGTGCTGCTCAAGAAATTCTAGGAAACACACTTTTAGCCAATCCTGGCGAACTCTGTGGATATCGATATGGCCAATCTAGTTTTGCCGTGTACAATACCGAAGATAATACTTTGGAGCATATGTACATTTGAAAGATTAGAAACACAACACAGCTTGGTATATAATTAGATAAATTACAGTACATATTTTTAAGATTTTATATGGCCGATCAGGTCCCTCCAATTGAACCTCAAGTTGTGACTCCACCAGTTGAGACTCCAGTTCAAGCACCAGTTGAAACCCCAATCACGTCTGTTCCAGAAAAGAGTGTAAGCATGCCTCTAATCGTAACTTTAAGCATTCTCCTTTCTGGACTCATTTTTGGTGGTGGTGCATATGCGTTTACCAGTGCTCAAAACACTACAAGCCAGAACGATTTGCAAACTCAGATTGATACACTCAAGTCTCAGTTAGCTGTTGCTAAATCAGCAACCCCTACTCCGACTGCGACTCCTACACCAACTCCGACTGTGTCACCAACTGTGTCACCAAGCGTGAGCCCTTCAGCATCTCCTTCTGCTTCTCCTAGCGCTTCACCAACAGCTAGTCCTGTTGCTGTGACTACGTGTAAGTCTGCCAACCTTACTGCAACCTTATCAAACGGCAGCGGTGCTGCAGGCACATACCGGTATGATATTAAATTAACGAACAAGGGTACTGTTAGTTGTACGCTCGCCGGTCCACCACAACTCACGTTTAAAAACTCTGCTGGAACAGTTGTTGAAACTACAACCGACGTTGCAAGTTCTACCACAAAGACAATTACGATTACTGCTGGATCAAGTGCATACAGCCTGATTGCTTTCAAAGATTCTGGTAACTTTGCTGCTGGTGTTTGCAAACCTATCAGTACTATGACGGTTACACCTCCAGGTGAAACTGCCGGAATTGTGATGAGTATCGCATCAACAAATCCTGGCTTCACTGATGCACATTGTGAATCATTTGCTGGAAGGCCTGACTTTACTACTACTGTTCAGTAAGGATAGAGAATAATAAAAAAGAACCTCTTATGAGGTTCTTTTTTATATATGAGCGGGGGTTGGGAATTGAACAAGCTCACTCGGTCATTACGACCTCGTTCACTTTCGGGAACCCACTGTTCCCGACGGCAACTTAAAGGAATAAAAAGTTGCCTGCCCTCCTCCACGAAAAACCATACGGTTTTTCGACCTTTTCCCTTGTTCAAATCCAACTTCGTCTGACAAAGAAAAATACTCTCGTAAACGAGAGTATTTTTCTTTGGTAGCGGGGGTTGGATTTGAACCAACGACCTTCTGGTTATGAGCCAGACGAGCTTCCGGGCTGCTCTACCCCGCATCATCTACAATCACCTTACAGCACAGCAAAGTAAATGGAAAGTATACTTTACAAACTGGTGCGGTCTGCCTATACTTAGACTACTTGACCACTCGGGTGCATTGAATAAACTACCTGATTTACATCGCACCGTCAAGCTCTAGTTGATCCACACTTAATCATACCGTATGGACCCAGAAAAGAATTCCCCGGAAGTTGATCCAGACGCACAAGTCCCACGGCCAACAAATCGCCCAAAGCCATCCAAAAATGGCCAACGACCAAAAATGCCAAATATGGGTCAACAGCCTGGTTGTAGTCGAAACTTTATTTGGATTGCAATTGTATTAATTGCCTTTTCAATACTGTCATTCTTCTACCAACAGAACACAAAATCACTTACCAACATTCCGGTTTCGGAAGTTGCAGCTAAAGTTGCGGCTGGCCAAGTTGATAAGATTGAGATCAAAAACGATACCGATCTCACAGTAACCCTTAAGGGCGGATCTCAAGTTGCATCCACCGTACGAAGTGGTGATGCACTCAAGGATTACAACATCACGCCTGATAAGGTGCAGATTCAAGTTAACAACGATTCGAGTAGCGCTATTTGGTTTGCCCTTATTCAAACCTTCCTCCCGGCCCTTATTATCGTTGGATTAATTATCTACATGTTCCGTGCCACCGCCGGTGCAAACATGAAAGCGATGAGTTTTGGCCAGAGTAAAGCCAAACTTGCCAACATGTCTAAGGTGCGCTTTAAGGATGTTGCTGGTCTAAAAGAAGCCAAAACCGAGTTAATGGAAGAGGTTGAATTCCTCCGCAACCCTGGTAAGTTCCGCGCCCTCGGTGCTGAGATTCCAAAAGGTGTTCTCCTTGTAGGCCCTCCAGGAACTGGTAAAACCCTCCTTGCTAAAGCTGTAGCTGGAGAAGCTGGTGTACCATTCTTTACAATCTCTGCATCTGAATTCGTCGAAATGTTCGTCGGTGTTGGAGCTTCTCGTGTACGTGATCTCTTTGCGAAAGCCAAGAAGAGCAGCCCATGTATAATCTTTATTGATGAGCTTGATGCCATTGGTCGCCAACGTGGCGCCGGTGTTGGTGGTGGGCACGATGAACGTGAGCAAACCTTGAACCAGATCCTTGTTGAAATGGACGGATTTGATACAGATCAAGGTGTCATCATCATTGCAGCAACCAACCGTCCTGACGTACTTGATCCTGCCCTACTCCGACCTGGTCGTTTTGACCGCCGTGTTGTTGTTGACCTTCCTACTAAGGGTGAGCGTTCTGAAGTGCTCAAGATTTACTCCAACAAGAAGCCTCTTGCCAAGGATGTAAACCTTGATGCCATCGCGAGCCAAACTGCTGGAATGTCCCCTGCCGACCTGAAAAATGTGATGAACGAAGCAGCAATTCTTACTGCCCGTCGTGAAGAAAAGATCATCACTCAAGAAATCCTCCACATCGCTGTTGAGAAAATCCTTGTAGGTCCAGAGCGCCCAAGTCGCGTTCTCAACGAAAAAGAGAAGAAAATTACTGCTGTACACGAAGCTGGACACGCAATAGTTGGTCACGTACTTCCAAACACTGATGATATCCACAAAGTATCGATCATCAGTCGCGGACAAGCCCTTGGTCTTACCTGGAGCCTTCCACGTGAAGATACGCACACCACATCGCTCAGTAAGTTCAAAGATGAACTTTCGATGCTTCTCGGTGGATTACTGGCAGAAATTGCCTACTTTAACGAACCTACAACTGGCGCTTCAAGTGACCTCAATCGCGCAACACGTATTGCACGCGCCATGATCACCGAATACGGTATGAGTGAAAAACTCGGCATGCGCACCTTTGGTGAGCGTCCACATGAAGTATTCCTTGGTCGTAGCATGGGTGAAGAGCGCAACTATTCTGAAGCTACTGCAGAAGAAATTGATGCAGAAGTTACTCGCATTATTAGCGAAGCTCGAGCACAAGCAACCCATGTTCTGACCAAATACCGCAAAGCCCTCGACAAACTTACAGATCTTCTTCTTGAAAAAGAAACTGTTAGTGGCGAAGAACTCACTAAAATTCTCGAAGAGACTACCGGAGTCCTCAAGCCAGAATTCGAGATTCCAGCGGTTTAAATGGATACACTACGACGTTTTTGGGGCTTAGTAAGCAGTGATTCTTACACGGTAAAACGTGCCTCTGCTCTGCTAGCCCTGACTGCGCTCGCGAGTAACGTATTGGGACTTCTACGCAATTTAGTATTCTATTGGCTCGTTCCAAAGGAACAGCTCGACGTGTACTTTACTGCGTTTACGATTCCAAACTTTCTGTTTAACATTATTATTTTTGGCGCAGTAAGTAGTGCATTTGTACCAATTGCAAGCGAAATGCTCGCAGCTAAAAAAGAACGGGAAACCAACGAGCTCACAAATCAGCTCCTCTCATGGTTAACCGTTCTTTTTATTTGTGTCTCAATTATCTTAATGCTCGCGATGGGACCACTTATGCACCTCGTTGCACATCGCTTCGATGCCCCACGTCTTGAAGAAACCATTGGTATTAGCCGCATCCTTCTTGTACAAAGCATCTTTTTCGCCTGGTCATTTACCGTTGGTGGATATTTAAATAGCACCAAGCGATTCGCAAGTTACGCCATCGCTCCACTTCTCTATAACCTCGTTATCATTGCCGGTGGATTCCTCGCAGTGCACTACGGAATCATCGCCATTGCTTGGGCAGTTGTTGCTGGGTCTCTGGCCCACTTCGGTATTCAGTACCGCGAACTCATGAAGACTTCCTACCGCCCGAAGCTTGATTTACGTTTCACCCCGCACATGAAGGAAATCAGTAAACTTATGTTGCCCCGCAGTATTAGCCAAGGCACCGCACAGCTCGTCGATGGCGTGTACACCTTTCTTGGTGCCGGACTTCTTCCAAGTTCGATTACCATTTTCAATGCAATGAACGACATTCAAACCATGCCAATTCAGATGGTGGGAAATTCAATGGCTGTGGCAATTTTCCCAAGCCTTTCCACCTTTGCGTCACAGGGTGAGTGGGAAAAAGTAAATGAACTCCTCGAAAAAGTACTCCGAGCAACACTCTTTCTCCTGATCCCTGCCATCATGTTTGTATACGTAGTACGTGCCCAAATTGTTCGCCTCTACCTTCACTCTTCTACGTGGGAACAAACCGACTTAGCCATCGATACATTCGTTGCATTCCTCATCGGCATTATTCCAGCCTGTTTCATCGCTATTCTCTCGCGCGTATTCTATGCACTAAAAAACACCCGCACTCCTATGATTCTCAGTGCTATTGCGGCGGCAATTGCCATTCTCTACGCAACTATTTCGATTTCTGCCGGAGGAAATGTAATTAACCTAGCCATCGCCGAGAGTATCTTAATGGTGACCCAATGTTGCTTGTACGGATTTGCCCTCTACCGCGACAAATCAATTAAGCTTGGCATCCGGTCAATGGGAGGCAAAATTATGAGCTACATATTCGGTGGCCTTATCTTAAGTGGTGTGACCTGGCTTGTGCTTCAAGGTATGGATTGGATCTACAATTCTCTTAACATACTTGGAACACATACGGTAAAAGGCTTATTTGTTCAGTTGATTGTTGCCTCAATTATTGGCGTTGCAACCTTCCTGGCGTATAGTAAAGCTGTACATAAACAAGAACTACAGTGGATACTTCGGAGAAATTTTTCGAACGAGAAATAGATCGCACACCCTACTCGGCCTTTGGCTACCTTGGTGTTGTAGTTCTGCTTATTTTTGTTGCTGGTGGGTTTGCCCTTTCTAAGGTAAATACCTATGTGAAAGACCATAATTGGGGAACACTCGGTTCAACTTCAGGTGCAACAGATGCTCTTCTCAATAACGCAAATGCAGCTGCCGATGCTGCCCTTACTCCTGCTCAAGCTGCAGTAAAAGATGCTGAAAAACAAGCAGCCGATGCAGCCCAGGCCGCAGCCACGCAAGCACTTCTGAATCAAAAGGATGCTGTAATTAAAGATGTAACTGATTCAGCACATGCTGCCATGCAAAGCGCTGCTCCTAGTGCCGCAGCTTCTGCGGCGACATCTGGACAGGAACAGTTTCAAAAATATTTAGGGCAATAATATAAGACATTTACTATATGGAAAATGAACAACAGCCATCATCTGGCAAGCTATGGGTAACCATTGGAGCAAGCGTACTTGTAACTGGACTTGTTGTCGGCGGGGCAATGTTTGCATATGCAAAACAACAGCAGAATAACGCAAATTCAACCAGTAGCTCATTGCAAGCACAGATCGACAAACTCAATAGCGATCTCGCAATTTCACGTATTACACCTTTGCCTGACGTTACCCCAACGCCAACAGCTACTCCGTTGGCTACACCAACTCCAACCACTACCCCAACTACTGCTCCAGCTTCCACTCCGACACCTACCTCAACTCCAGTTGCTACACCTACACCAACCCCAAGTAGTACCATATTTAAGTCACCATACTTTTCGGTAACCGTACCATCTGACTGGAAAGCCACAAGTGCACGATCAAGTGCTGAAGCAGTAAATATAACGAAGGGAAATTATATACTGTACATCAACACCCACGCAAGCCAGGTAGGCGGTGGGTTCGGAGGAAGATTTAGTGAAATCGCGATGGGAGCACCAAGCGCTGATGCCACAATAACAGAGTGGCCAACCGATCCATGCTTAACCCCAATTTACACTCCAACAACCGGAAATTACCTCTACAGTAGCCGAGGAGACTTGTACGTCGACAAAACTGCACCTTCTTGGTGCAACATTCCTACTACTGGTACTGCATGGTACTTTTCATACATTACTGGAAGTAAAGGATACTATTTCAATCAGTACACTAACACTGGTAATGACGCACTCGTAATTACCATGGCGTACAACACAAGTTCAGTAAACAACCTTCCTAAGAAAGGTGATGCGAGCCTAACCGCAGCGCTAGATGCAATGACTTCGATTGCGAGCACACTGCACATTGTTGGCCACTAGAACTCAACCCAGAAGTACACACACTTCTCTGCTCCCACCTGAACCTCGTGGAGCATATCGGGCAGAAACGTAACCCTATCACCTCTTGATAGGGTTACTGTTTTATCATCAATTGTAACTGTCATCTCTCCCTGCAAGATAACAATAATATTTGTGGTTTCATGAGAGTGAGGTTCATAGAAGTACCCTGCATCATCATACTCAAGCACTGGAATAAATCCTTCAACGAGTAGGCCAGACCTTACCTCTTCGTCAGTTTTACCCTCGTACCGTTTATGTTCAATCATTACTAAGCAGCTACTGGTAAGTACACTTTAACCAGTTCACCCTGTCGAATTACTCCAGCTCGCTCCACCCAACCTACCAGACCACGTTTGTGTAAAGCTGATTTACTGAATAAACGTTCTTGAGCTTCTGTAATTGTAGGATCTTCTTGTCGCATTGCGCGAGCTGGGAAAACACAGGGAAGATTTTCAGCATATTCCAAAAGTACAACTCCATTTTCAAATACAAATCGTGTCAGTGGAGGCAGCTGTGTAAATGCTGCATGACCACTGAAAAGTATATTTGCGCCCAACCATTCAGGTTTTACTTCAGGAATACCCATACCCTCTGCAATTTCAGCGAGCTCTTCAACCGAAACAGCCGACCACTGCCGAGAGTTCCAAATTTCAGTTCCTTTTTCGTGAAAACGTTTTTCACGCACCCCAGCAGTTTTACTAAACCCAAAATGCCTATCTTTTCGAACTCCTTCAAGCGAAATGTCAATTTTTTCACAGGCAGTAGAAAGAAGATCTTTGTTCCCGACCATTACCGACTCAACTTTGAGCACAAAATCTGGATGCATACACAATTAGGCTAATATTTTTATTACTATAGTGAGAAATTCTAACAAGTTCTACTCCGGACCCCTCGAATCTCGTGGATTTTTCTGGTATGGTACAGACTAAGCACAAAATAAAATAGTACACTTTGGATCACATCCGAAACTTCTGTATCATCGCCCACATCGACCATGGTAAGTCCACATTGGCTGACCGCATGCTTGAAGTTACCCAAACCGTGGTTCAGCGCGAGATGAAAGAGCAGCTTCTGGACCAAATGGACCTCGAGCGCGAACGTGGTATCACCATTAAATTGCAGCCGGTGCGCATGCACCATACAGTTGATGGGAGTGACTACATTCTCAACCTCATCGACACTCCGGGTCACGTTGACTTCTCCTACGAAGTTTCCCGCTCTCTAGCGGCTGTAGAAGGCGCAATTTTGCTCGTTGATGCATCACAGGGTGTACAGGCTCAAACCCTCACCACGCTGTACCAGGCGATTGAACAAGACCTAACCATCATCCCGGTTATCAATAAGATTGACCTCCCCCACGCCGAGCCTGAGCGTCGGGCTGAAGAGTTGATGAACTTGATCGGCTGTGCCCGTGAAGATATTCTCTTCGCGTCTGGAAAAACTGGGGCCGGTGTTAAGGAAATTCTTGACCGTGTTGTGCGCGACGTTCCCGTACCAAGTGGTAATCCTGAAGCTCCCCTGCGTGCCCTCGTTTTTGACTGTATCTTCGATCCATACCGAGGTGTGGTTGCCTACGTTCGCTTAGTTGATGGCTCGCTCGATAACCGCAAAACAGTGCAGTTAATTCAAGGACGCAAAGAAACAGAAGCGCTTGAAATTGGGTACTTTCTCCCCCAACGTCACGATGCACCAACGTTAAAAACAGGTGAAATTGGCTATATTATTACCGGCCTCAAAGAAGTAGGAGAAATTGGTATTGGTGACACCTTTACCTCAGCAGGAACAAACCTTCCTGAGGCACTTCCGGGTTACCGTATTGTTACACCGATGGTTTTCGCATCACTCTACCCATCTGACTCAGACGATTACAACACCTTACGTGATGCAATCGGCAAGTATAAATTGAACGACTCAGCCTTGTCGTACATGCCTGAAAACTCACCAGCACTTGGCTTTGGATTTCGCTGTGGTTTTCTCGGCATGTTGCATATGGAAATCGTTATGGAACGCTTGTTCCGCGAATATAATGTTGACGTTATTGCCACCGTTCCGTCAGTAGCTTACGAAGTCTACACGACAACAAACGAACGTATGGAAGTTCACAATCCCGCCGAACTTCCTGATGTCACACGTATCAAGACCATCGCCGAGCCATGGGTAAAAGTTGAAGTAGTTACTCCAAAAGACTACATGGGAAATATAATGGATCTCACCCAACGTCATCGCGGTACGTTTAAAGGAACTCAATTCCTCGACGCTAATCGTGTAGTTTTGAGCTATGACATTCCCCTCGCCGAAATCGTTGTGAACTACTACGACGAACTTAAAAGTGTGTCATCAGGCTATGCATCGATGAGTTACGAAGTGACCGGCTTTGTTGAGGGAGACCTCATTAAAATTGACATGATGGTAGCAGGGGAAAAGTGCGACCCACTATCAGTTATTGTCCCCCGCTCCCAATCTGAATCTACTGGCCGACGTATGGCAGAACGCCTCAAAGAACTCTTACCAAAGCAAAACTTTGAGATCGCGATTCAGGCAACTATTGGTGGAAAAATTGTCGCGCGCGAAACTATCTCAGCCTTCCGCAAAGACGTGACCGGATACCTATATGGTGGTGATCAAACCCGTAAAAATAAACTGCTCGATAAGCAGAAAAAGGGTAAGAAGAGGATGAAACAGTTTGGCCGCGTCGAAATTCCCGGCTCAGTTTTTATCGACCTTTTGAAGCGCTAACTGGTAGGTGTACAGTAAAGGTAGTTCCTTTATGAACTGCGCTTTTAAACGTAACAGTTCCTTTAAAGCTTTCAATAATGTGCTTCACAAGCACAAGACCAAGTCCGGTACCTTCCCGGGCTTTTTCTTTGGCTGATTCTGAGCGGAAAAATTCTGTAAACAATCTGCCTTGATCAGCATCTGCAATTCCAATTCCTGTATCGTGCACTTGGAATTCGACGAACCCTTTCCGTACACATGCAGTAACTTCTACACGACCATGCTCAGATGTATATTTAATAGCGTTATCAACCAGGTTAATAAATGCCTGTGTTAGATATTGCTCATCTCCCAAAATAGGTGGCAAATCTTCGATTGCACCTTTTACGAGATGTACTCCCACCTGATTAGCAACAGGACGGTACTGTTCAATTACAGCGTGAATGACTGCATTCACATCTACTGGCACAAGGTCCCGTGCTACTCCTTGATCATGCACTATGCGAAGCGTCTGCAACATGTCTGTCAACAAATGACTCATTCCAGATGATTGCGCAACAGCACGAGCGAGCATTGTGCGTGTTGCAGGTTTTAAATCAGTATCTTCTAGCGCAGATTGGAGACACCATTGAATAATTGCGAGTGGCGATTTCAACTGATGTGAAGCAGTCATAAAAAATGCAGTTTTCTCATCTGCAACTGCATCAAGGGCAGGAAGTGGAACATCTGCCTGACGTCGTTTCATATGTTCTCTATGTTCATGACGTTGAGAGATTATTGTAATCGGCGAAAACGTGGAAAAGAAAACCCAACTACAAGTAGAATTATTCCAATCACTAGAAGTAGCATAATCCGCTGCAGAATTGAGAGGTCAGGATTTGTTGAAAAAGCTACAGTCAGGAAAGAAATAATAAACGTTGCAGCACCTAAATATGTGAGTAATCGAAGACGCAACAATGAGCCTCCTACCATGCCTACGAGAGACAATACTAACCAAAGGAGAGTTTGCGCAACTGAAGTTGCATCCAGGTATATTACGCTAAATAAAATCATAAACGACAAGGAGTAACTCGCAAGTGTAATGGTCGGAATGAGCAACTGTTCTATTCCTCTTACCTTTGCCAGTGCGTACCAGTGTGCCAGTACAGGAAGAAAAACTGCGATAGTTATACCAACCCAAACACGCTCTTGCATCAATGGAGAACCTGAGTATGTTAAAGGTTCTGGCAATAAAATCAGAAGGTAATTGAGGACTGCCAATGTTAGTGCACCAAGTCCAACTAACCGTGCCGAGTAACTTGGTAAGGTAAATCCAACTGCAATGACTGCAACTCCCACAATCAGAAGGAGAAGTGTTGTTGTTGATGATGAAAAAGCAATGTAGAAACAGAGAAACCAAGATGCAAGTGCAAGGGTAAGGAGGTGTTTTGCGTAAGACAACCTCTGATTATGTATCCAAGCAAATCCAGACAATCCAGTAAGCACTAACCCAGTACTTCCAAGTGAGAGAATCCAACCAAAGTCAAAATCTCGAAGTGAACTACTTAATAAGGTTAGAAGTAAACCAGATGCACCAACTACAAGTGATGTACGAACTACGTCTTGATCTTTAAGGGTACGACGCTCGATAAGGAATGGAATAATTGCTGCTGCAGAAAGTATAAGTCCCGACAAAAACCGAATAAGTTCTGTAAGTGTTGTTGCCAAGGCGTCGGAAGGAACTAGCCAAATCTGAGTTAAGTAAAGTGCTGCCGCAATCGCAAATGTACGAAGAGTTGCATCTTTCGCTTCCCAGCTATATATCAGCACTGCCGCGGTTATGAGCAATGTTACAGTTACTGCAATCCAGAGCGAAGGCATCATCAAAATGGTTAGGTAACATGCCACAATGAGTAGATACTGAAGCGGTTTCGAAAATCCTCGTCGAATTACTTCCACAGCCCCTAGTACAAACAGAATCAAGAAAATCATAGTTTGCTGCTGCAAACTTGTTGCTGAAGCTGTAATACTGTAGGTTAGCGCAGCAATTGCAACAAACGTCCCAACACTTAGAATACCCCAGTGAACCCGCGTCAAATGCTTATTTGGCACATGTACTGAGACATGTGTATGATGCGCAGTTGGCGCAGTGCCTGCCCGTTCTTGATGTGCCAAAATTCGCGCCGAATCACTTTCTTCAATAACACCTGAAGCCTGCACAATAAGCCAAATTCCAACTGCACTTGAAATAATCAGAAGATAAACAACTGATTGATTTGTAATATTACTCAAAAATCCTAGTGCTGAAAGTGTAACAATTCCCCAGCCTAGCATTCGGTTCACGGATTGAGAATCTGAGCCGGAACAAAATTCTGTTATCGTACTCCAGAGAGTTTTTTTAGGAGTTAGCTGTTGTCCAACTGCACGCTCAAGACGACGCAAACGCGCCTCCATCTCTTGTACCTGATTCTGAACAGCACCTTGGCCCATACCCTCCTTTGGTTGTTGTAGATTAAGTATAGTGTATCTCAAGGAAGAATGGAAAGAGGCAACATAAAAAGACTCCTATGGAGTCTTTTTATGTTGGTGGGTCCACTGGGACTCGAACCCAGAACCAACGGCTTAAAAGGCCGCTGCTCTACCATTGAGCTATAGACCCGAGTGAGGATCTGTAGACGTGCTTGCACGGATACAAGATCCGAGCGAGGGTATAATGTCGCGAAGCGACATTGACCCGACTACATTCTCTATGTTGTGAGCGAGAGTATAATCTTTTTCCGTAGGAAAAAGATTGACCCGACTATGTTCTCGGAATAGTAAAGTAGCGAGGGCATAATCTTTTTCTGAAAGAAAAAGATTGAACCAACAATACAATGCACACAATTTTCGTACCAGGTTAATCTAGCAACAATCAATTCCTTTGTCCATGCCAAATATAGTTTTATACTAAATTTTACTCTTTTGTATAATTTGACACCCAAACCACCTAGCCATAAACTAAAGTAACTATCACAATTATTCTTCATATGAAGATTGCTCAAACCAAAGTTATTTACGGCATTGCCGCTGGCACAATAGCAGCATCCAGTGGCTATCTATACTACACGTCTAAAGATAATGGCGCTCTTGCTGCCGATATCCCTACAAGCTGTCCATCAATTTCAAAAGGAGATATAGTTCGCACGCTCTACTTCAAACAAAGCGACGCAACGTATGTTAACGGAAATATGGGACCAGAACTAAGCAAGGGACCATATATTGATGGTGCTCAATTTGTAAAATTTGATGGGAATATTTACCGATTTATAAAGTTTGGTAGTAAAGATGATGGCGTATCCGGAATGTTGCCACTTCACAACAAATCAGATGGAAAGTGGTACATCGTATCCAGTGAACCTATTGCAACGGTAAGTAAAACCATAAAGGCACTGACGAAATATGATCAACGAGTATATAGTATGGGCAACACCCCGTTTAATGGGTTGTACCGTGTAGATGGAAAAGTAAATAATAAAGGACAGGTAGAAAGTGGCACTATGCTAGTATGCTACTCAAAAGATGGTGGTAAAACGTTGACATCTTACCCTGCTATTGATTCAGGGTTTTCACAAGTAACTGTCATTCAAGATCTTGCGAACTAATTAATCCCTATTAGAGGTAAATACCCCTCGGGATCATAGACAACATCATAGGCACCCGCTAGCGTAACACGTACCGGATTAAACTTAAGTTTAAAATCGGTAAATGATTGCCACGGGTGCTCTTTGTTATCTGAATTAGCAATCCCCCACAAATCATAAAAGGCACATTTATGTTCAATGCCTAATTTAATTGCTTCTGCATGACATAAATAAGGTGCCATGTGTTTACGAGCATCGTAATCAAAACCTCCGAAGAAGTACGTCACCCTATCGGCAAAACATATAACGAGAATCGAGGCAATTGCCATATCTTCTAACTTAGCCGTAATCACAAATGCTTTTTTAGTACTTCCTAAGTGTTTTTGTATTGAAATAAAATACTCCCACTCTTTGAATTCGAGTGATTTTCGATCAATAGTTTTTTTATAATTTTCATAGAATTCTACGAAATCTTCGAGCTCGCAACCCGTGTGCGTAGTTACACCATCTCGAAGGGCTATACGGATGTTATACCGCACTTTAGGATGAAATTTTTGAATAACATCCTCATAACTACTATTCAGCGGAACTAACCCTGTATCCACTGGCTGCATATTGAGCGGACTGGGCTGAAATTGAGTTAGTGACTCGCCGTAAGAATGTAAAAGCCAAGGTTCCATTCGCCAACAAATTCCGTTTTCACGATTTGACAAAGCAGCAACGGCATCGGTTAGAGTACGCAAGTCCTGCACATGACTTTTTAGATGCCACTTTAGTACGGGACCCTGAGGAGAGTAAAAAAACATTTTTTTATTTTCCATTCTTGAACCTAAAATAAGCGCAGCCGCTACGAGTTTATTCTTGCGACGAATAGCGATCTGAAATATTTCCCAGCCCTCATCTTTTTTAACCTTTGCCCATGCTGAAGTCTGCATAAACCCTGAATAACCTGTTGAAGCAACAAAAGAATCCCATTCTGTAGCATTCAGTTCTTCAACAATCACATGTGTTTCCGACATTTAGTGCATTTAAATAAAGACAGCACCGAATAGTGCTGTCTTTATTTTGCCAAGTTCGCTAGGTTTCGCAAGGGCAATCTGCTCACGAGAGTATGCCCTCACTTATATCAGAATTATCGCATATTGTCAATAGAAGATGGCTCTAGAAGCTATAATTCCTCGTCTCCATAAATACCAAAGTAGAGCATAATAGCCACAGGTGCAATGAGAACCCAATCACGATACTGGTAAATATACGGTGCAATTTTTGAACTATCGAGCACAGTTTGTCGAATTGGATCTGGTAGAAACAGTAAAATAAATAGCAAGGCAAGCACAACTGTTGATACCGAATACGCTACCACTTCAACAACCGAGTATCGCGCTCGCTTCCCACCCAACTTCAAAAAAGCTGAAATTAAAAAGGTAAATAGAACAAGCAAAACTCCCTGTACAACATATGGAGTTGCATTTGCTTTAATCCAAACCTGATTAAAAAGTACACGATCCCCGCTAAATAACTGCGCGATACGATCACCCCAACTTGAAGCCACGAAATAGGAAATGTAAACGCTAACGAGCGTTGCAAGCGCTTTGTGACGACGAAGTATTAGACTATACGCCAAAAGCAACGCAAGTGCAGCTAAAATCGCAATGTCCCAGGACAGAGTCTTCATATACATTTAGTATGCAGGTGGGGGTACGAGAAATCAACCGGATTGTGTTACGTTCTCAGTTCTGATATAGACGAATCAGGAGAAACTTGATGATGAACTTAATTCCTCTCAATCAGGCAACTCCGACACAAATTCGAAGTTGCCATCTTATCGTACATCTTGGAATAGCGTATTTTACTCTCCAAGAACAACCTCGACTTTCGCAATTAATGACATTCGCTGAAAATCCGGAAGTTGCAATAGAATTTCTCTACAAAGTCCTCCCAAAATTTACCGAGGAGGATATCATATCCGGACTCGATCCCTTACCAGAATCACTCCCTGGTGAAGTTCACCTTATTCTCAATGATGGATGTACTTCAATCCTAGTCTGCACAATTAGCGGATTTGGTATTTAAAAAGAGCGACCCTGCGGCCGCTCTCTTTTTTATCCCTGTAATTTTTTCAACTCTTCGTACAACTCTTTTTCTCTTCGAGAAAGCCTGCGAGGAATTACGACACGTAATACAATTGTGAGGTCCCCTTTTCCACCCCGATAACTCTTACCCATGCCACGAAAGACAATTTGCTGGCCATCTTGAGTACCGGCTGGGATATCCAACGTTACCCGCTCATTCCCTACACGAAGTTCGATTCGATCCCCAATAACTGCTTGAGGTACAGAGATTTGCACTTCAGCTTGGATATTAGCAAGTGCAGCGCCGAACATATCGGAAAATATGTCACCGAACCCTCCACCTCCACCAAAGCCAAATCCACTAAAATCAAATCCTTCAGCCTGATTTGAATAGCCACCTCCAAAGCCACCAGGACCACCCGCTCCCGGCGCAGCGCCAAACGTATCGTAGTGACTTCGCTTTTGAGGATCAGAGAGCGTCTGATACGCTTCGTTCACTTTTTTGAACGCCTCTGCATCACCTCCTTTGTCTGGATGAAGTTCGTGTGCTTTCTTGCGAAATGCACGTTTAATTTCATCCTGCGAGGCAGATTTACTAACTCCTAAGAGACCGTAAAAGTCGTTGGCAGCCACCGGTATTACTTCTCTTCGCCTTCAGCATCAGGAGTAGTATCCTCTGCTTTGTCGGTGTTTGGAGCATCTTCTGGAGTTGACTGTTGCTGATACATGGCAGCGCCAACAATTTGAAGTTTCTCGGAAAGTTGTTCTAGCTTGTGTGTAATCGCTTCAGCATCTTCACTTGTGTGAACACTTCGGAGCTCAGCAATTGCATCTTCTACCGCACGAACATCTTCTGGCTTTGACTTACCTTCAGCATCTTTGAGTGTCTTTTCTGCGGTGTAAATGAGTGAGTCAGCGTCGTTACGGGCTTCAACAAGTGCTTTCTTTTTCTGATCTTCTTCAGCATGAGCTTCAGCATCTTGACGCATCTTGTCGATTTCAGCATCTGACAACCCAGTTGAAGCAGTAAGGGTTACTTTCTGTTCTTTATTGGTTGCCTTATCAACTGCCTTTACGTGTACGATACCGTTGGCGTCGATGTCGAAAGTAACTTCAACCTGTGGAACGCCACGAGGAGCTGAAGGAATACCATCAAGAATAAACTTTCCAAGTGTACGGTTATCACCAGCCATTTCACGCTCGCCTTGCAGCACGTGAATTTCTACCTGGGTTTGACCATCGGCAGCTGTGGAGTAAACCTGACTCTTTGAAGCAGGGATTGTGGTATTACGCTCGATCATACGAGTCATCACTCCACCCATAGTTTCAATACCAAGTGAGAGCGGAGTAACGTCGAGGAGGAGGATATCCTTAGCACTTGAGTCGCCTGATAGCACACCACCCTGAATTGCAGCACCAAGGGCGACTGCTTCATCTGGATTTACAGAACGGTTTGGCTCTTTACTGAAGTATGCGCGCACTTCTTCAACAACCTTTGGCATCCGCGTCTGACCACCAACAAGAATAACCTCGTTAATATCTTTTGGCTCAAGTTTAGCGTCTTTAAGTGCCTTCTTTACCGGGTCAATACTGCGCTTAACCAGAGATTCAACCAGCTGTTCAAACTTAGCACGAGTAACTTTAAGCACGAGGTGCTTAGGACCAGAAGCATCAGCAGTAATGAACGGCAGATTTACTTCAGTTTCGTTTGCACTTGAAAGCTCAATCTTTGCCTTTTCAGCAGCTTCTTTAATACGCTGAATTGCATCTGCTTGACCTGTAAGCTCAAGACCTTCTTGTGTCTTAAACTCTGCCAAAATATGATCCATGAGCGCCTTATCAAAGTCATCACCACCAAGGTGAGTATCGCCATTGGTTGCTAGAACTTCGAAGGTTGTACGACCATCATCATTTGTCAGTTCAAGAACAGTGACATCAAAGGTTCCACCACCCAAGTCGTACACAACAATCTTTTCGTCTTTCTTGCGATCCAACCCGTAGGCAATAGCAGCAGCGGTTGGCTCGTTAATGATTTGCTTAACATCAAGACCAGCAATTTTTCCAGCGTTTTTAGTTGCCTGACGCTGGGCATCATTAAAATACGCAGGAACAGTAATAACTGCTGAATCAACTTTTTCACCAAGATAGGCTTCAGCATCAGCTTTGAGTTTTTGAAGAATCATGGCTGAGATTTCTTCAGCGGTGTACTCTTTGTCACCCATTTTTACTTCTACAAGATCGTTACGACCCTTGAGAATTTCGTATGGAACGCGCGATTTATCTTCCTGAGTTTCCTTATCAGTAAACTTACGACCAATGAATCGCTTTACTGAGTAAATTGTATTCTTTGGGTTCGTTGCGGCCTGACGCTTTGCAGGTACACCCACTACACGCTCGCCGTCTTTTTTAATTGCAACAATAGATGGAACAGTGTTCTGGCCTTCTGCCGAAGGAATTACCTTAGCAGCGCCGCCTTCCATTACTGAAACTACTGAGTTTGTTGTACCAAGATCGATACCAATGATTTTTGCCATATGTATTACTTAGCTGTTGAGACGATTACCATTGCCGGTCGCAAGACGCGATCGCGCAGAAGGTAGCCTCGGTTCTTAATTTCTACAATGTGATCTTCTTCCATATCTTCACGAACTGCAGTGCCGATTGCTTCATGTTGTGTCGGATTAAACCGATCACCAATAGTTGCAGATACTTCTACGACACCAGCGGCATCGAGAACATCGAGGAGTTGCTTACGAATATGGAGAATACCAGCCGTCCAGGGACTATTTTTCTGATCTTCTGGCACGTGCTCGGTGGCGCGATAAAAATTATCGACAACAGGGAGGAGTTCAGAGATAAGATCTTCCTGGGCAAAGCGAGTAACCTGACGCTTTTCTTCTTCCATACGCTTACGCGCATTTTCAGCATCTGCCAAAGCGCGACGATACAGTGCTTCGTAGTCAGGAGCATCTTCGGCTTGCACCGGTTCAGCTACATTTTCTTCAACTTCAGACTGGGTGATTTCGTCCTCTTCAGGCATTGGGGGAAGTGTTATGTTCACAGGTTTCTGGCTCATTCGGCCTGTACTAAATGTAAAGTAAACTTGACATTTGGTCAAGTCCTTCTCTGATAATTCAAATTTGATTTAGCTAATCTAAGACTAAAAAATTACCTATTCCCGCGTGTAATAGAATTGAAGTTCTGTATTCACTGAACTAGGCTCAGCGCATGAACCGATTACACCACATCAATATAATTTGTGCGATCTCAGCTTTTTCAGTAGGCGCAGCTATTCAAATACTGTTTGAGAAGCCGAGCATTGGAATAGTAACCCTATTACTCGGAGTTACATTAATAATTACTTCATTTAATACCCTGATTACCACAATTGGCATTGCCTGCATCGGAGTATCTACTGGATTTTTCTACACATCTATCTGGAGAGCACATCATCAGATTTCATACCCCGAAACATCTCAAGAATTTACTGGTTTAGTTACCGGATTACCCCAGACCAAGACAGGCATTACAACAGTTACCGTTCAGCCAACAACTCAAATTGGAAGCACTATATCTGGTATGCACACATCAGGATTGGTATTAATTCATATTCGTGGAACTCCCCTAATTAAATATGGTGACAAAATCTCACTCACCGGAAAAATTACTAAACCAGCTGCCTTTGATAATTTTAACTACCCACTCTTTCTTGAAGAGCAAGGAGTGTATGGAATTATTAATGCAACGAATGTTTCAATAACACCTACTCCACTTACCATTTCAAATTCTTTTGCACGATTCCGTACAGTTATTCGGGATAAGCTTTTTTCAGTATTACCTGGAAAAGAAGGCACACTCCTATCCGCACTTGTAACCTCAGACAAGCAAACCCTTCCCCAAGATATACTCGATGACCTCACTGCAACTGCAACTACACATCTTGTCACGTTAAATGCATCAACAATTACACTTATTGCATCTTTATTAATCTATGTACTGCCAATTACTACAACTCGCCGCAAGTGGTTTGCTGTAAGTATTATTTCGGCATCTGTGTGGGCTTGTTCAGGTTTTCAAGCAACCGTTGCACGTGCCGGGCTGATGTCATCTGGACATAGCTGGCTACGAACTCGAGGCAGAAGAGTCTGGCCAATTCCATTTCTTAGCCTTGTGATTGCGATTATATTATTCAGCAATCCCCTCCTTATCGCTAATACAGCGCTTCAATTAGCAATCTCTGCATACGCTGGGCTAACTTGGTTAAGTCCTCTTATTTCAAAACTTTTTGATCGAATTACGTTCATCAAGATAATTCCAAAGCCTCTACGAAATGGAATATATTCTGGCATTGCTATCACTATTGCTACCGCACCTGCAAGTCTATGGTCTTTCGGTCAAGTTTCGATTTCTGGAATAATTGTTAATCCTATTCTAATCCTCTCAATCCCAATTCTCACTCTGGCTGGGCTACTAGTTATACTATGCAGTTCCATCCCAATTATTTCTAACATAGTTAATACATTTTCCCTCGTACTTGCACGATGTTTTCTAACTGTTCTTCACACCGCCGCAGAAATACCATATGGGGTAATAAAAATTCCAAGTCATGCGTAAACCACTGCGCACAATTATTGTGTTTACCTTGGCAATACTCCTGGTTATTTCAGGGTGGAATATCCTCCACACAAAGTACCAAGTAACTCCCGCACTTGATGTTTGGGCACTGAGTGTTGGCCAAGGAGAAAGTGTATTTCTACATGAAGCATCCGGGCAGAAGATCCTTTTTGATGGCGGTCCAAATTCTGATGTACTTTCTGAACTCTCAAGTATTATGCCGTTTTGGGACCACACGCTTGATCTAATCATCGTTTCTCATAATCATGCCGATCACCTAGATGGGATGATTGCAGTTCTCGATCATTACACAGTTCGTGAAGCCTGGATTAGTGGTGCAATACAAGATAGCGACGACTACCGAACCTGGCGACGCGAATTAAAAGAGAAAAATATCCCTACAAAAATAATGTATGCCGGTCAAACTGAGCAGTTTGGCACAATACAAATACAAACCATTCACCCGATCAATTCAGAAGAAGGAATTACCCCTAAAGACCAACATGAAGCTACAATTGTTACAAAAATTACGTACCAAAAAAATTCTATACTGTTGACTGGTGACTTAGACGAGAATCAAGAAACGGATATAATGACGCACTGTCGAGCACCAACATGTTCACTGCAAAGCGACATCTTACAGATTCCACATCACGGATCAAAAACTGGATTACTTCCTGCATTCCTCAGCGCAGTAAACCCTAAGGTTGCATTTATCTCAGTTGGTCAACACAACCTGTACCACCATCCAGCCCCAACTACTACTAAAAAGTTAGATACAGCCCATATAGCTTTCTTCAGGACAGATCTTGATGGCCAGGTGCATTTTGTTCTTTTTGGCGACCATATATCGTACGAAAAAGTTGCAGGGTCTACACCTCGCTAGTTTCTTGGAGCTCGATACGTCTGCGCCCCAATCAGTGCAATCGCCACAGCGTCAGCAGCGTCATCAGGCTTCGGAATCTCCGGAAGTTTCAGCAACATCTGCACCATCTTCTGCATTTGTTGTTTATCCGCTCGCCCATATCCAGTAAGCGCCTGCTTAATTTCTTGGGGAGTAAACTCAAGCATAGGTACGCCAGATCGCTCGAGCACATACAACAACACTCCCCGCGCTTGGGAAACCACCATGGCAGTGGTTTGGTTATTCGAGAAAAAGAGCTTTTCCACTGAGGCAAGCTCTGGTTTGTAGGTATCTATCAAACTTTCGAGACCTTTGGCAATTGCTACTAACCGCTGACTATCAGACATTGTTTTATCGGTAGTAATAACACCATAGGCCAAACACTTTGCAGTATGTGCGGAGTGTCGTGCGCCGGTATCTAAAATACCCCACCCAACAATTGCAGTACCTGGATCAAGCCCGAGAACAATCATGCAATGTTTGTGTACACGTTAGTAACATCGTCGTACTCTTCCAAGAGATCAACCAGAATTGACACTTTTTCCATGTCTTCTTCAGCAATTTCAATTGGTGTATTTGGGACATGCTCAATTGCTGCTGACTGAGTAATAAGACCATTCTTTTCGTAGGCATCTTTCAGATGATGCAAGCTCGCAATCGGTACATACACGACTGCAAAGTTATCTTCTAATAGGTAGTCGTCAGCCCCTTCGCTAATTGTAAGTTCTTCAAACAGATCAACTTTATCAGCTGGCACTTCTAAACGAATCAATCCACGTTGGGTAAACTGATACGCGACACCTCCACCTTCAGCAAAACGTCCACTGTGCTTTACAAATATCTGACGAATATCAGCATTTGCTCGGTTACGATTATCGGTCAAAACTTCAACCAGCATTGCCGTATTACCAGGACCAAAGCCTTCATACAACAATTCCTCAACTGCTGCTCCACCTAATTCACCAGTACCACGTTTAACAGCACGCTCAATATTATCTTTGGGCATATTTGCGCCACGAGCCTTATCAATTGCAACACGAAGCGTTGGATTCATCGCCGGATCACCACCACCACGCCGCGCCGCAACTGTTACATCGTTACCAAGTTTTGTGAACACATTCGAACGCTTGGCGTCTGCCGCTGCCTTCTTGTGCTTAATACTCGCCCACTTACTGTGTCCTGACATAGAAAAAATTTAGGAAACACTTTTTCTTACGCTACCCCAAATCTAGTAGAGACGCAATTCCCTCGTCTACTGGGGCGTTGCTCCAATAAGGTACTGAGCCGGCATTGGCTTGTAGTAACTATTAAACACCTGTGAGTTAATTACTTCACCATTACGAGTAACCGTATAACTTGCAGTTGTCTTCGCACCAGGAACTGGACCGTCAGTCATACGAATTTGACCCGGTGCCAGAGTGTCTGTTTGTGTATAAATTGGATCTGTTAAGGCTGGGTATGTTTCAAGAGTTGTAGGTCCTACTACTGAAGCTACACGACCATCAGGAACTCCGAACAAGTTAAAGGTTAACACTGTCCCAACTATCGACGACTGCACATACACAGGGTGCCCAGTGTCATTCTTCCAGCGAAAATCTGGATGAGGATCATAAATAGTTGCATCAAGACCAGGACCAATGCCGCCACGTTGATAAAACGACACTTCATACGAGTGATTCTGTCGCTCAGTAATTGGCAATCCTGCATTCAGTACTGCTCGGAAGAGAGTTGTCGAAACCTGACATAACCCTCCACCATCAGCTGGTACAGTCGTATTTCCAAGTATTACCAATCCTGGAACATACCCATGAGCCTGATCAATCGGCACCAAGTTAGCTATGGTCGAAAATGTATCACCTGGCTGAACCACAACGCCGTTCAACTTTGCTGTACCAACTTTAATATTTGCAGTACGGCTCGATGAACTACCAGAATAATCAGTTTTTGCAGTTCCGATCAATGTAAGTGCTGTACTTGCACTCGCTGGCACCGCAGCAGGTATAGTCTTTGTACTCGCTGGAATTACATGATCACTACTATTAGCTAAAATAGCATTCGATAAGCTTTGGAATGTTGGGTCAATTTCCAACTCAACTCCAGGCTTATCAGATAGACTCACCGTTAAGCCGTCACTAACCGGGATCACTACTGCATCAGTTGGTGCAACGTTCACAGACTTTGCAAATGCAGTGAGAGACGTATCAACAGGAGCAGGATTGAGCGCCAAACTGAGACGCGGAACTCCTGTACCCGGATCTTTTACAACAGAAGTTACTAACCAACCTGCCATATCTTGAGGCTTGATCGTTAGCTGCTGAGTACCTGATTGAACAGTCCAATTGGTTGAAAGTATTGAGGTTGCCAGGTCTCGCGCTGCACTCGCATTATCTGCGGTAACTTGTGGCTGTGCCACACCGAGAGTTAAGACTACTTGAGCATTTCCTGTAACAAACGCCTGGTAAAATTTAGTCTGAAAATCGTCCATAACCAATTCTCTCCCAGCAGTACCATTCACTACTTGTACATTTCCCGGCGCAAAACTGAGTGTGGTTTCTTTTACTGGAGTCTCAATACTTGATAGTGCAACTGTCGATAGCTTTGCATGAGCAGCTGAAGAAATCGGTGCAAAATCAACATCAAACGTGCGTTCACGCACTACTGCCAAACTCAGATCTTTAAACTCATTTCCAATACTACCCGCCTTCCCTACAGCATACGCAGCATGTACCGCTGCTTCATTTGAAAAAGTAGGTAACAGATCAGCTACTGCAATTTTCCAATTCTTATCTCCGTAGACGAGAGTGAGCTGGTTTTTGAGAAAAGCAGTTTCTTTTTCCTGTAATTTAGCATTGGCCTCAAACTCAGTTAACCCACCTACATCAACTCCAGAGATTTTTGTATGAGGAAGAATACGCGGAGAATAGTAAAATGCGTAATCTGTTGCAGCTGAAATAATCAGTAGAAGTCCGCCAGCAATCGAAAAGAAGACAATCTTTTGAAGACGAGTAGCCCGGCGCTTCACCGGCTTTGTCGGCTTTGGCTGCTTCGCTTCCTTTGGCGGCTTAACTTGCTTAGGAGCAATATCTTCTTTAATTTTCTTGATCTTGCTCATGTGCAATTAGAGTATTGAGAATTGTTCGCGAGAGTTCTGCTTGATCAAGCATCGCCTCATCAAGTGGTTGCACTACTATCATACATCGATCGTCAACTGAGAGCGAGGAATTTGTATCACTAATTGGAATCGTTAATTCCTGCTGATCATCTGTGATGAGCGTAGCGGTTTTTCCTTGAACATCCTTCACCACAGCCTGTAGACGTATTATCATACAAATTTACTGAGTAATAAAGCCGTTATATTTTCCTGTTGAACCAGTGTGTACATATGTAGTGACTAGCCATCCACCAGAATTCTGATCCGCTGGTGCAAGCGTAATAATTGTGGTTCGAGCTGGCGTACGAGACCCGTCACCGCCAATACGCTGTTCACTCACGGTAACCACCCAATTTGAACCCGACTGAGCAGCTGCTATTACAGAATATCCTGTTACTTTCTCCATAAAGTTACTGCTTATGAAAAGAGTTGGACCATTTGGCCCTACGAAAAGCGACTGCCGAAGATCTTGAATGTTTGGATCAGTATCAGGTGCAAACGTCGCTTCTAATCTAGCGCGATCTTGCGCTTCATATCCAGCATAAAAGTTTGCAATAAACGCCTTAATACTCGGAACTAACGCAATGGAAGTAGGTGTAGGACTTACTGAAGGAGGCGCGGTAGGACTGGCCGAAGCTGTCGGAGTAACCGTCGGAGTTGGCGATGTACTTGGTGCTGGAGAAAACGTGGGTGTAGGACCTGCTACAGTTGCCGTCGGAGTTGGCGATGTAACAAGACTGGACGAAGTGGCTGGTTTTCGTACTACATACGCGTAATACGCAGCAAGAAGTAATACGACAAATAATACACCTCCTATCCATAGCGCTTGAATACGCGCTTTATGAACTCGCTCGGGACTGAGGTGTTCAGGATGTTGGTTCATGGCGGTACTGTTTCGTTTTTACCTTATGACGAATAACTTTCAAATCGTGTAATAACTGTGCCACTGCCTGACGCGCTCTAAATCTTGATGCAGTTGCATCGTACCAATCTACTGGCACTTCAATTATTTTGTAGCCCAACTCGTTAGCAATAGTGAGAATTTCTGCATCAAATGCCCAACGCTGCAAACTCTGAAGTGGAAATATATCTTCAGCTGCTTTTGCGCTAAACGCCTTAAATCCGCATTGTGTATCAACAATACCAGGCAGAATTGAACGTTGCACAAGCCAGTTAAAGCCTCGTGACCCTATCCGTCGTTTCAATGGTTGACGCACCTTTATACTGTCTGGATGTAGATACCGCGAACCAATTATTACCTCAGCATTACCTAGTTCGGGAATAAACTTGTCAAATTCACTAATGGGCGTAGCGTGATCTGCATCCATGAACAAACGCCATTCACCTTTTGCCATCAGCATTCCTTGTCGAACAACTCCACCTTTTCCCTTGTTCTGGGCGTTTTTTACAACCTTTAAAGCAGGAAAATCTGCTGAGATTTTTTCAGCCAACTTAACAGTAGTATCAGTACTTCCATCATCAATAAGAAGTACTTCATACGTAAAATTCTGACGCTCAAGATACTCGCGCACCATGCGCAATGTCTCCGGAAGGCGCTCAGACTCGTTATAGGCGGGAATAATAACTGAGAGGAATGGCATATACAGGCATTCTACCAGATATTTTTAGAAGTCATACGTCGAGGTAAGCGGTCACGTAGTACAGGTGGCAACCAATCAAGAAGGTAGGCAGGTAAAATGTACAGTCCAGAGAAGAGTATAAACGCCACCCCCATGAACACCACTTCCACTGGTCGATTAAACTTCATGTACCTTGGCAGTAAATCCGACACGACGGTAAATACTCCAAAACAGAGCCCACCCGTAAGGATTGTTCCTCCTAATACAGCCTTAACAACCTGTAAGCTTGGAATATACTTGAAAACTTTGATAAATAACCGAGCCACCAACACAAGCACGAGAGCCTCTGAAATAAAGGTTACGTACGCAGCCCCAATATATGACCAGTGCGGAATAGCAATGAAATTCAATATAATATTAAGGAGCGCTGCCCACCCTTCAAGTGCACCGACCTTACCCTGCTTACCTGCAGCAACAAGCACATACTCAAGTAAGTAAATCACAAACCACGGAATCATCGTTAAGCACAGAATCTGCAATGCGTAGGCTGATTGATCAATATTGTAGCGCGTCAGTACTGCAATAATGTACGGAGCGAAAAGCACGGTAAACAGAATAAGCGGAACTACACTTAATAGGATCAAATCAAAGGCTTTTTGGAAAAGTACACGGAACCGCTGAGGGTCATGTAGTGCAGTTTGAGTAAAGGCCGGGAATAAACTCCCCACGAACATTCCCGGCAACATAATATAAATCTCAGCAATTTTATAGGCATTACCGTATATACCAACATCCACTTTCGGCTGCAGAATCGTGAGAATAACACTATCAGCTTTGAAGTGAATCAGTCCAAAAACCACAAAGGCCGACATAGGCGCGAGCTCTCGCAATAACCCAGGCCATTCCTTTGGCCGAAGTACAAACCGAACTCTCACAAGCGAACGACTTGCAAGGTAGGTTATCGCCATATTCAACAAACTTCCCCCAACAGTTACTACGGTTACTCCAAGTAGGTGCTGATTTGCAGGCAACTCCTTAAAAACCAAGACTGTCCCAATAAGAACGAGGACCCGACCACACAAATCACTGAGCGATGCCCATCCCATTAACAGTCGTGCCTGAACAATACTCACGAATAACTGGTTGAGAACCAGGAAAAACTGCCCTAAGGCAAGTATTGCAATAAACCCAGCAAACTCGTGATACCCCGGCAACGCCAGTGCAATGAGCGGTGCACTTCCCAACATAATCACCGCAGTTACTACCCTGAAGCCTAAGAAGCGTGCCGAAATATCATCAGCTTCTTCAGGTTTCGCAGACAACTCCCGTAAATATAATGTATTGACCCCAAGGTCAGCAAACGTCGCAAAAAAAGC
Organism: uncultured Candidatus Berkelbacteria bacterium; assembly: GCA_903834195.1. Lineage (GTDB taxonomy): Bacteria > Patescibacteriota > UBA1384 > CAILIB01 > CAILIB01 > CAILIB01. Next base: position 65,035 of record CAILIB010000040.1, read on the forward strand.
TATATACGCAGTTAAGCCAACGTACGCTCCCCATTTCTCAGGAAGTAACCCACTATTTAATATCGCCACAGTTACAAGAGAAGTTCCTGTAGTTAGAAGGCGTCCAATCAACTGAATGACTGTATTATATGCGACTCGTCGTGCGTAACTCATATTGAACGTTGTGCAACTTTTGGAGTAAGTCTACTACCGATGTACCACTACGGATGAATGGCAGGAGTAATATCATGATCCCATACATACACTGTATACCCTCCAGCTGTAAATGAATTTACAGGATTACCAGCTACAGGAAGCACACTATTAAAGAGAGATTCTGGATCATTAGACCACACAACCAGGAAATTTGCTGGCACTTTATACCAGTCCTCTGACGAAAGCCAATTGTATGCAGTCGGTACACCATTATTCACATTGAGCGGTGAAACCCAAGATTTTCCATCTGAGTACAACGTTGCAGAAGTCCCAGAGTAATACGTACCATACCCTCTACTTAACCCATGCTCTGCTAGTACAGGACCTAACTGTGCAGGCGCATTTAACTCTGGCTTAGTGATTAACAATTCGCGAGATGTGATCAGTACGCAAAGAGCAGATGCAAGTATTACTCCACTTTTTACCCATGTCTCCATTTTGAATCCTGCAATCGAGCGACCAACTAAAGGAGCTGCACACACAAAAACAGGTAATAAGTACCGTACAGAATCAACTCCTTGTGCAGAACCACTCACCATAACCATTAGAAATGCCAGTGAAGACGTAATAACTGACATAAACAGAATATTACTCAAAAAATCAGATGTTCCCTGCGAACGCGTACGTATCACGGCGCGAAACACGAATACTACAGCACCTATTTTTATAAGGCTTATTACTAACGGAATAATCGATACAGTTAAAAACTGTCCAAAAATATTTGCGCCGTAGGACTGAAAAGTCAGCTGTACAAATGTTTGAATATTTTGTAGAAAAATTGGAATTGTCGCAATCTGAAGCTGCTGTGTGATAATTGTTGGGCCGATTTTCCCAAAAATCCCATTTGCACCCAATCCAATTAATACTGCGAGTAACTGAGTAAAGCCAATCCAATACTCTCTCCGATGCGCATGTCGCTGCACAATACTCGTAATCACGACAATACTTATTGGGAGTGTGACTACAGCTAGGTATAAGGGATCTCCAAACGCACCAAGAACACTCGGAATTCCACTAAGCACCAGGTACCAAATATTCCCATTCGTACAATATTTGTATGTCCCATAAATACTTACGAGCGCAAACAGAGCAGTAAACCCGTGTGCAGGAATTGTAAGTAGATGACTCAGAAAAAAGAAAGAGGAAAATAGCATGGCAACCGTTATACTTGCAGCGGTGTAATATTTTTCTTTCGAAATTCCTGATAGTGACACCCCAATAGCTACTACAAAAATCAACGCACCAAGTAGCCCTGAAATAATTTCAGGTACAACTGGCGTAACTCCAAATAGTGCAATACATGGAATGAAAAAAAGGATATCTGTGGTTAAAAAGTGATCACGCGGGATATACCACCCTTTCAACAAAACGTTTCCATGCAAAATATCTTTTGCCATTAAAATCCCAGCTGAGCTATCAGAACTGTACTGAACAAAATGTTGTGCAATAAAAAAGAAGACTACTGCACTAATTAAAAAAACCACTCCTAGAGCAGTAAATATTTTATACTTTTGTTTCACATTTAATATATAGAAGTAATATAGTCCTATAGTATCTTTTGATTAGAACGATTACTATAGGAAATAATGAACACTATCTCACCTTACATTCGCGTTATTCGTCCAAAGCACTGGATCAAAAATATCCTTGTTCTTGTGCCACTCTTTTTTGCCTGGAAAGTAACTGTAGACACAACAGTTATAGCCATCGCATCACTTGTAGCTTTTTCGGCAACTGCAAGCATTGTCTACATTCTTAACGACCTTGCAGATACCGAAGCAGATCGACTTCACCCTGAGAAAAAGTTTCGTCCCTTTGCTGCCGGCACACTCAGTCACCGTCAGGGCAAAGTACTCGCCGCACTTCTTGTACTCATTGCTATTATTGCAAGTTGGACACTTAGTTCTGGATTCCAACTTACTTTATTCGGCTACTTCATTTTAAATCTCCTCTACAGCTTCTATCTAAAACGTCGATTGATTATCGATGTTATGATTCTGGCCGCAGGTTTTGTACTACGCGTAGTTGCTGGAGGTTTTGCGTTTCATGTCACACTTTCTCCATGGATTTTGCTTTGTACTTTCTTTGCTTCTCTTTTCATTGGCTTCGGTAAACGCAAAAATGAGACAGACATTCTGCAAGAAGGTTCACATAAACACCGTGCAGTTCTTGAACATTATACTCGCGACTTTTTGAACCAACTTCTCGGTCTTACTGCTGCCATGACCATTATGAGTTACTCGCTGTACACCATTGATGCAAAAACAGTTGACCACTTTGGAACCGATAACCTCATCTACACTGTGCCATTTGTTGTTTACGGTGTATTCAGATATTTCCACTTAATGTACAACCTCTCATCCGGTGGAGATCCAACTAAGATCTTCCTTAAAGATAAGATGACAATTATCAACATTTTCTGCTGGGCACTCTCGTTTGTATTGATAACCAACTACTTCTAGGCCATGCATAAACTGCGACGAGCTGTCTTTGTTACCATTATTCTCGCAGCCTGTATTTACGTAGCACTCGCTATTTGGAGCAATGCAGGCACACTTAAAGAAGCATTCGCTCATTTCCAGTGGTGGTACTTCCCCGTCATACTTTCTCTTACTCTTCTCAATTACGTCCTCCGGTTTTGTAATTGGCAGTTTTACCTTGCCTCGCTCGGAATCCGAAATATTCCCCGCAAAGATTCACTTCTGATTTATCTTGCAGGTTTTGCAATGTCGATTACCCCAGGAAAAATTGGCGAAGTAATCCGAGCATTTCTCCTCAAACAGGCTCATAAAATTCCGGTAGGAAAAACTGGCTCTCTCGTATTTGTTGACCGTCTTACAGATGTAATCGCCCTGTTATGTATTGCAGCATTAGGTGCTCTTCAATTTCGCTATGGCGGACGAATTCTCATTACCTTCGCGATTATAATTTCAGCCGTACTTATTGTTGTAAGCAACCGTAAACTCTGCGAAACAATCTTGGAAAAACTAACCCGCATTCCTGGCCTCAAGGGCAAAGGTGCAAAGTTACTCGAACTCTACGAGAGTTCACAAATGCTGCTCACTCCTAAAAAAATTGTTCCGATTATTATCCTTTCAATCCTCTCCTGGAGCTGCGAGGCAACTGGTTTCTTCCTGACATTTAAGGGTCTCGGAATTGGAGCAGGCTTATTTGCAGCCTACTTTATTTATGCCTTTTCAACGCTCGTTGGAGCTGCTTCTATTCTTCCGGGAGGCATCGGGTTAACCGAAGGTATCATGGCTGGCCTACTTGTCCTTATTTCTGTATCCAAGGCAGATGCCACAGCAGCAACGCTCATAATTCGCACAGCAACTTTGTGGTTTGGAATTGTAGTAGGAGCAATCTGCTTAGCAATTTTTGAGCGCAAGTTTGGCGTAGTAAGCGAAACAGAAAAGTAGTACCTTCGTCTGGCAGTGGCGAAAAGAGACTGCTATCATACATTCATACAATAAACGTATAAGATTCTGATATGGCCGCACCAGCAAAATCTCCTGTAAAATCAACAAAAACCGTTCTCATTACCGGTGGCGCCGGATTTCTCGGTATTAACTTAGTCCGCCATCTCCTCAGTAAAGGCTGTAACGTAATCCCGTACGACCTTGCTGATTTTGACTATCCAGAAAAGGACATGAAGGATCGAGTATTTCCTGTTAAAGGAGATGTTCGCGATTTTGACGCACTTAAGAAGGCAATGTCGAAGGCCGATTATCTTGTACACACAGCCGCAGCTCTCCCTCTGTACACTCCTGAAGATATTCACTCAACTGAAGTAATCGGCACTCGTAACGCAATGCGCGCCGCTTACGAATTAAAGATTGAACGCGTTGTTCATATTTCATCCAGCGCTGTATATGGAATTCCTGATCATCACCCACTTATTGAAGAAGATAAGCTCGACGGTGTTGGTCCATACGGTGTTGCCAAAATTATGGCTGAGTTTGAGTGTCTCAAATACCGTGGCAAAGGCTTGACCGTTTCAATTCTGCGCCCTAAGTCGTTCGTCGGGCCAGAACGCCTTGGCGTATTTGCAATGCTCTACGATTGGGCAAAAGACAAACACGGTTTTCCAATGATTGGCTCTGGTGACAACCGCTATCAACTCCTCGATGTTGAAGATCTCTGCGAAGCAATTTGGCTTGCACTTACAATTAATAAGGAAGATGCCAACGACGTGTTCAACATTGGCGCCAAAGAATTCGGCACAATGCGTACCGACTATCAAGCAGTTCTTGACGCTGCAGGATTTGGTAAAAAAATTAAACCAATGCCTGAGAAGCTCGTAATCGGCACACTTGTATTTCTTGAAAAGCTCAAGCTTTCACCTCTATATAAGTGGGTGTATGAAACTGCTTCAAAAGATTCATTCCTTTCAATTGAAAAGGCTGAGAAAGTACTCGGATTTAAACCAAAGTATTCCAACGCTGAAGCATTAGTACGCAACTACAAATGGTACATTGCAAACCTTGATGCATTTGAGAACAAATCAGGTATTACCCACCGCGTGCCATGGAAGCAAGGCGCACTTAGTATGGCAAAGCGATTCTTTTAACCTATGTGGCGCGTTGAACTTCATTGTCATAGCGAGCATTCCCGCGATAGCGATACAGCTTTGCTTAAGTTGATTGAAATCTGTGAAGCTCGCAAAATCGATGCGATTGCTCTTACTGATCACAACGAAATTACTGGAGCAGTCCGTTTAAAGCAACTCGCTGATAAGCGTATAAAAGTAATTATCGGCGAAGAAATTGCCTCAAAAGAAGGTGACGTCATCGGACTATTTCTCAAAGAGAAGATCGAAGCCCGCCTACCTATTGAAGAAACGATCCGACAAATTAAGGCACAGGGTGGAGTCGTACTGCTACCTCACCCATTCGACCGCATCCGCCACGAAGCTGTGGGGAAAACAGTTACTGATCGGGTTAAAGGTGACATCGATTTTATTGAGATCTTTAACTCACGCTGCCTTTTTCCTGGTGACAACCGTAAAGCCAAGCGCTACGCCAAAGAAAACTCTCTTTCACCGTTTGTGGGGTCAGATGCGCACACAAAAAGCGAGTATGGTCGCTCGGTGAATATCATGGAACCTTTTCGAACTCCTGAAGAATTTGTTCAGTCCTTGAAAAAGGCTACATTTAAAACAAAAGCCTCAGGGCCATTTGTTCATGTTCGTACTAAAGTTGTAAAAATTCGTAAAAAGAACAAGAAATGAAGATTAACTTGAAGCGTCTCGTTTTCTACTGCGTTTTAGCATTTGCTTCACTCTTAACGTTTATTCAGTACGCAGATTTCAATCCTGCCCCTGACTCTCGTTCATTTGGTGATGCAGTGAGCTATATTCAGATGTCTAAGACTTACCTATCTGCAGTACCAAATCCATTTGCACTTCGAATCTTTACTCCTTCGGTTGTTCACTTTTTCACAGCAACATTTCACACACCATTTAACGTCACTTGGGCTGCAATCACCGTACTCGCAACGTTTGCTGCACTGATAGTTTTTTTCAAACTCCTAGCTGACGTCTTTAAAATTCCAACGTTCTTCGCAGCTATTTTCACCTTATTCTTGGCCTACACTCAATTTTTTACCACCTTCAATTATTTTGACATGTGGTTAGTAGATCCAGTGAATAACCTTGTGTATGTACTGGCAATTTACTATCTCTTTAAGCGGCAACTCTGGCCATTTATGGCAACTGTTGCAATTGGATCACTAAATAAAGAGGTTGCGATTTTTCTCCTCCCACTCTATGCAATCGTAAGTTATATCGACGTTCCAAAGTTTAGAAACAATAAAAAGCTTTGGACAGTTCTCGGAGCAACAGCCTTAGTTGCAGTATTCTACCTTAGCTATCGTACGATCATGATTCACACTCTCCAGGCACATAACCCTGGTGTCGATTACTCACTTGGTGCTGGTCCTTCGAGTCACACTGTAAAGGGTAACATTGTATTCTCGCTCAGTATGAACAAAGATCAATACGTCATTTTCCACGTCTTTGATTTTCTCTGGATCACGTTTGGGTACGGCCTCTACTTACTGTATAAAAAACATGGCCTGCGTAGCGATATACTCATTACAAGCCTTTTCCTTCTTGCAGCCTGCTTCGTTGGACGTCTCTTTGCCACCGATGCACAGCGTGTATTTGTAATGGCAGCTCCCCTTGTTCTTGGTGTAAGTGCAATGCTCTTTGCTGGAAGTACTTCCGAAGAACAACG
>CAILIB010000041.1 GCA_903834195.1 uncultured Candidatus Berkelbacteria bacterium
TACTAGGTGGAAAAGGCCAAAGGGCGCGAGGCGGACGCCAAGAAAGTTGAGTTTATGACTCCGGAAGAGAAGGAGAAACAGAAGAGATTGGGCGGAGTGGTGGCCGAGTTCAAAGCTGCCAGATACATGCTAGGCGATCGGGTATTACTGCAGGACTTCACATACAATTTCAGACAACGAGATCGGATAGGAGTTGTCGGACCAAACGGGTGAGATTTTTTACTAGATATACGAAACTGCTTGCTATGTATACATAAACCTGCCCGTTGTTCAAATGTATATTAATATTTTCTTTTGAAGTGTTGGCAAGAGCACCTTTTTGAAAGTTCTTACTGGATCGCTGCCGCTGCTGAAAGGAAGCGTTCGTCTCGGAGAAACTGTTCGCATCGGGTACTACGAGCAAACGGGATTGGTGCTCACCCCGGAGCAGGAGACGCAGCCCGTACTGCGGTTTGTACAAGAGGCGGTGGATCGAGCCACGCTCTCTGTGAACACTGCAAATGCTGGGGAAACATTGAAGAGTAAGTCTGCAGGCATACCGCAGATGCGAGTGGAAGAAGGTGGCAATCTCGGTCGACGGAAGATGTTGGCAGGGAAAGAAGCCGCAGTGACTGTTCAGCTGCAAGATCCATCCAGCATCGGCGGTAACATCTGATCAGTCAACCTGACCCACTTATAATATTTGTCACTTATACAATTTTTTTGGAATTGGTGTTGCGTGTTTGTAGGAGGCAGTAGCTCCTTCAGTGAACGAGAGGCTATGAATCTTCTGACAAGATTCCAGTTTCCATCCAAGAGATGGTACGATAGGGTAGGTCAGCTTAGCGGAGGAGAGCGACGGCGGTTACAATTACTGCAAGTGCTGGCCCTCGCACCGAATGTTTGAAAATTCCCGTAACTATTCCCACAGGAAAGCTTTATTGAATTCTTGATTTCTATTTTTTTTTTCAGGTGTTGCTTTTAGATGAGCCTTCGAACGATCTGGATCTCGCTACACTAACAGCTTTAGAGGTTTGAAGATTTTATACTTTATTTTTTCAATTTATTTTCTAAATAATTGAAAACCTCTTAACGTACATACGCAGGACTATCTAACGGAAGTATTCGATGGCTGTCTGGTGGTGGTGTCGCACGATAATTTCTTCGTCAACCGAGTGGCGGAACACTTGTTCGTTTTCGAGGGCGATGGCGTGGTGCGGGACTTCCAGGGCAGCTACACAGAATACTTGGAGTACCGCCAAGATTTGGCACAGCAGCAGGCACAATCCAAGAAAGGCCAGGCTGTCTCTCAGAAAGGTGGAACAGCTGTTGTTGCGGATGCCGTAGTAGTGAATCAAAGCAAAGCGGGAGTAAGTGACGGTTCGAAAAACACTTTAAGTCAAACCGAAAAGAAGGAACTGAACAAAATAGAGAAAGAAATGAGCAAACTAGCGCAAAAAATAAAAGAATTGGAGGATAAAATTGGAAAATCAAGCGGCAGTGAAGGTTATAGTGTGTTGGCGGATTGGTCGAAAGAACTAAATGCATTGAAATCAGATTTGAACGATAAAGAAGAGAGGTGGATAGATTTGGTTGAAAAAAAGTAGAACAATGCTAAATCTAATAGAAAAAGTTTGATATCCATAATCTATAATGCGTTTAATTATTTATCCCTCAGGACTTAA
>CAILIB010000042.1 GCA_903834195.1 uncultured Candidatus Berkelbacteria bacterium
AAATAATTTCACCGGCACCGTTGGATTTCCAGAACCACTAATTTGTAATCCTGAAATCGCTGTTGCACTACCGTAGTGCGCCGTAACTGGAGTACCTCCAACAAGCGTAGGGTCTCCATCTGCATGTATCGGTGTTGGGAGCGCAGAAAACGCAGCAACCATTGCGAACACTGTTGTTAGACAGGTCGCTCGACGAGAAAAGTGGGCAATATGTTTCATTCAATTTACTATGCAGGTGGTATGTCTAAAGTATACACAAAAGCTCCCTTGCATAATATTCAATACCTACTATTCTACGTGATCTTTACCCGGAGCTCGTACTACGACATATATTGCGGCAAGAATTGTTACCACTGCGGCAACTTCAAATGCTGATCGTGCTGCATCAACAAAAGACTGATTGGCAGCTTTCAGCAAATTCTCGCCAGCAGCGCCAAACTTTTGGAGCGGTAATTGTTGTACGTAGACAATCGACTTTTGAGCGCTGTCACCCACTACTTGTGGCAACCCTTTTACCGCTTCAACAAGTCCATTCTTGTACTGATCATTGAGCACACTTCCTAAGATTGCGATTCCGAGCGCGCTACCAAACTCGCGTGATACGTCGTTCACTGCAGAGGCCACGCCCTGCTTTTCATGAGGTAGTGACGATGTAATTGCAGTTGTGGATGGCGTTCCAACCAAGGCCATACCGATTGCAAAGAACACGAGACCTAGTATGAATACTGCATAGCTAAAATCCACTCCAATCCGTGAGAAAACGAGCAATCCGGCAGTTGAGAAAATTAATCCGATCGTTACAATCCTTTTAGTTCCAAATCGCTTTGCAAGAGCTGGCGCTCGTCGGGCAAGCGGAATGAGCACTATAGGTAATGGTAAAAGCGTAACCGCAGCATGAAGAGCTGAAAATCCAGCAATATACTGAAGGTACTGAAGGGCAATATAAAAGAACCCAAACGAAGCAAAAAACTGCATAGTAATTGAAAGTGAACCAGTACCAAAACCTCGTAAGATAAATAACCGAGGATCAAGCATGGGCTCTTTAATTCGTAACTCCCAAAATACAAACAAGGTTAGGGCTAGCAACCCGCCGATAATTCCAGAAAGTACATATACATCTGTCCAACCCCTATCACCTCCCTCAATAATGCCGAAGATCAGTGCCGAAACCCCAACAAGTGAAAGCAGAGCACCGAGCACATCAAGTTTAGGAGGATGCAGTTCAGGCATATGAGGAATAACCGCCAGGGTTCCGATTACCCCAAGTGCTGCCAAACCGACATTGAGTCCGAAAAATGAACTCCACGTGTAGTACTGTAATAAAACACCAGAAGCCAGCATCCCGAGCACTGCCCCACCACCTGCAATTCCTACCCACACTCCAATTGCCTGACCTCTCTCCTCAGGTGGAAAAGAAGTTGAAATAATCGACAGTGTTGTTGGCATAATAAATGCTGCCCCAAGACCCATCACAGCCCGAATTGCGATTAACGATACTGGGCTTGTGGTGCCAAATGCTACTGCAGAAGCTGAGCCAAATATAATCAACCCAACCAGTAGAATCCACTTTCGACCGAACCTATCTCCAATTGCACCAGAAACCAGAAGTAATCCCGCAAACACCGTGGTATAGGCATCAACAATCCACTGCAACTGACTTTGAGTTGCCCCTGTGTCACGTGCAATACTTGGCAGTGCCACATTTAACCCACTTACTGCTGAAACTACTGCTAAAAGGGAAAGGGCAACAACAATCAAAATAAGGATCCGTCGCTTCGGCGAAACAACTATGAGAGAATTTTTCATTGTAATGTGAAGATGTTAACTACACATAGTATAGCGCGCTCGCGCCGGAAACCAATTCAGTGTTTGCACGCTAAAAAACTTAGGTTAGTATAATCGCATGAAACCAGACCTCAATATTGTAAATGGCGGTTCACTCGCTGGCTCTCTGCGCGAAACAGGCAAGGTTTCCAATACGTTATTTTGGCGCGACGCTCTCTACATGGGCCCACTTCCGTTAACTGACGATGTTGCATTTACACACGTTCGTAACGAGTATTGGGGTCAGCCCGCCGACTGGATTCTGCACACAAACACAGTTTCTCACTTTTTCCCAACCCTTACAGATGTAATTCCTCGATTTTCTGAGTACGGTCGAATTGTGCTTTGGTTTGAGTTTGATTTATATGACCAGTCGATGCTTTGGTATATCTTGCGTCAGTTGCAACAAAGTTCTATTGAAATACCGCCACTTTACATAATTTCACCAGACTCGTTTCCAGGTATTCCCGATTTTCGTGGCATGGGACAACTGCACCCTAAGCAGCTAGAACAATTTTTCGGCACAGAAGTTGCAGTAACATCTGCACAATGTAGTGCCGCTGCCACAGCTTGGGAGGTGTACACTTCAGCAGATGAAGAAACCATCAACAGGTATGCCCAAAAACCGAACCCTCTTCCATTTGTATCTCGCGCGTTAAACGCTCGCCTCGCATAGTTCCCCCATCCGCCGTTTGATCTAGGTGATATACAAACCCAGCTCCTCAAGTACCTATACCAAGAAGGTGAACTACCGGTCTACACCGTCATTGGTCACTTTATTGGAACCTACGATCGAGACTACGGACTTAGTGACCTGGCTGCCATTGAAGAACTTGTTTTCTTGAGTGAAGACCCGCGTAACCTCATCGAGTTTACACGCAATGGAAATATTGCAGAATGGGTACCAGACGAGATCAAATTGACGTCGGTTCGACTCACAAAAACTGCTGTAAATCTTCTCCAAAATTACCCCCTATCATAGGTGCTTACCACAAGTACTATTTTAGATAAAATAAATAATTACATTTCTAGCCTAACGATATCTAAATTTGATATAATTATTTAATTAGGAAAAATAAATATAAAAACAAATGGTACTGCGGTACGTGGCGGCAATTGTGCCCCCAGCAGACATCTTGGAGCGAGTCTCGAAGTTACGCGAGAAATTGGGTGATCTGAAAACCGCAAAGGTAACGCAGTCACCCCACATTCGTGTTGCCCACCGCGGTGGTTATGATCCTTTCGCCGGCTGGGAGCCTGCAATGCAGGAACTCGCCTCCAAAACCAACCCTTTTGAAATCAAGCTCGGTGAGCCTGAGTTTTTAGGTGAATTTTTGCTCGCGGTGCCAATTATTTCTCCTGAACTGATTCGTGCCCACAACGAATCTGTCAAAGTGATTACCGAGCACGACGAACTCCTTGAAGTTCGTACCGAAGAAGAAATGCAAAGTTTCTATGAGAGCCAATCCATCACTACCCCATATCTCACGCTCGCAACAGGTGTATTCGGTAAAGAAGGCTTTCTCGGTACAAATCCGATGAAAAAGAAAATTCTCAAAGAAGCTAAGGCCGCCCTTAAGGGAGCCACCTCATTTACCGCCTCGGAGCTTGTTCTCTACGAAGCCTCAATTTTCGGAACATCGTACGATGCCAAAGGTATTATTCAACTTGGTACACAACAACTTGCTCAAGTCCCGGTCGATTTCCGTCAGCCTGCTATCGCTGCGTAATGCCTTACCTCAATACGGCTGTCGAATAATTGTTTTCAATTTTTCTGGCGCACTTCGACGCGGATCACCAAGATAAATTTCGTGATGATGTTTATTTGTTTGATTTAAGACCCCACCCTCTGCAGCAATATACGCATGAAGAGATGCAATTGTTGGACCTTCCTCAGAATAGGATCCAAGATACAGCACTTGGGCAACACGTCCCTCAGTATACTGTTCAAAACGGAGCTTCGATAAAGCACTTGGATTCTTCTTACGTTTAACCTCTTGAACCGCCCGTTCAAATAGTTCCGCAGAAACGCAATCAGGCTGCATAATCATCGCTGTCCACAACCAATCGCTCTTATCGGCCGAGGTAAATTTGGTCATATCCTTCATCCACCAGAGGCCTTCTAACGGCATTACACCATAATCAAGTTCCAACTCTTTTTTGACCATAAACTTTAACGTGTACGCCACTGGGTAGAGCGTTTGAATTGCATCAATATACTCAGCCGATGTGTTCGGATCGCCTTTTCCATCAATCATGATGTAGTTTCGCGCCGGCACATGCACAGTGCGAAAACCCCCAACCTTGCCACCAAACTCATCAGCAAATACCTTTTTATAGTCTATTTTTTCCATACCCGTACGTTAATGGATATTTTCACACCGAGTATACTCTTTTTTGTATCTTGCATCGCGTTCTGGGCAACGTACAATTAAGGTGAGTAACAATTACCATGAATACCGCAGAACTCACCACATACCTACAAGATCTTCGAGCCAATAATTCAAAGTTCTGGTTTGATGCGCACCGGCCACAGTACGACCTACTCCGTGGCGAATTCACTGAACTTGTGCAGGATGTCATCGCGCAAATGATCCCAATTGACCCTACTTTAAAAGGAGTGGAAGCAAAGCGCTCACTGTTCCGAATTAATCGAGATGTTCGATTTTCGCACAACAAAGCACCCTACAAAACGCAGTTCAGTGCAGTCATAAACGGCGGGCCGCGCGATGAAACGCGAGCAGGCTATTACTTCCACATAAATGCCGATGGCGAGTTGCTTGTGGGCGGTGGAGTACACACACTTACACCGGCCCAGCTCAACCATGTCCGCACATTTATCGCCAACAATTACCCACTCTTAGAAACAGCACTCTCAAAAGCTGCAGCTAAAAAGTTTAGCGATCTTGGCGAGGATAAACTGAAAAATGTTCCCAAAACCTTCCCTGCTGATCACCCGGCTGGCGAGTTGCTCAAGTACAAAAGTTTTATCATCAGCCATTCTGAACCCGTGGCAAATGTGCACGGATCACTTTCAACACACATCACCCGACAGATGGAAGAGATTGTTCCATTTGTTGATTTTATCCAGCGCGCACTCCAATCCTAACTATGGAAGACAATAACCAGCCGCTGAATACCTGGGGGAACATCGTTTTGCTCTTGGTATGTCTGTACTGGTTTTGGGCAGTTGCCCTTGTGCCTCACATCGCTAGCGACCCGCCCTGGGTTTTCCTCGATTTCGCAAACCTTATTTTCCACGAAGCTGGTCATTTTATTTTCATCTTTTTCGGTGATTTTTTGCACGTTTTGGGCGGATCACTCATGCAACTTCTCGTACCCATTATTGTACTGGTGGCATTTCTCCGGGAACAGCAGTCTTTCTCTGCGGCCTTCGCCCTCTTTTGGCTGGGCGAAAGTATGTCGAACCTGAGTTACTATATTGCCGATGCCCGTGCCCAAGCCCTTCCTCTATTAGGTGGTGACAGTTCCGGTCACGACTGGACCTGGCTTCTCATCCGAACGAATCTTCTCTCGCAAGACACTACAATTGGCGCAGCTGTACACCTGTTAGCAATCCTAGCTATGGTCGCCGGAATCCTTTGGATGATACGATGCATCTATACAAACCTAACTACTCACTATGGACCACGCTAACGTAACCACTGCTTTTGAACTTCCAGGTGTAGAAATTGTTAAAAACCTCGGTGTAGTTCGCGGTATTACTGTTCGTTCCCGCTCAATTTTCGGCACACTCGGCGCATCACTACAAACCCTCGCCGGCGGCAAAATCTCCCTCTTCGTTACTCTCTGTGAGAAAACTCGTATGGAAGCCTACGACCTCATGATTGCCCACGCTGAAGAAATGGGTGCCAATGCCATTATTGCCGTGCACTACGACGCCACTGAGGTCATGAATGGTGTCACCGAAGTTCTTTGCTATGGTACGGCTGTTCAGGTTAAATAAATGATCAAGCTCGTTAGTGCCCCGAGCGATGCTGACGCAGTAACCCTGATTAGTTTTCTCGCCAGCTATGGCATTAAGTCGTACAGCAGCCAAGGTCTCAAGCATCTCACCGAGGTTTGGGTAGACAATGATAAAGACGCCAAACAGGCTTCAATTCACTATTCTGAATGGCTTGAGTTACAAAAAAGCCCAGCACCTTTTCAAAGTGTTGAGCGCCGTTTTACCCTTGGTAAATTCTTAGCAACCATTCTACTAATTGGCATTATTATGTTCGTAATTTTTGTTACGATTAACGCCTTTAGCTAGCTATTACAAACTACAGTTCTCAACATTGGTTAAGCACTCTAGTTTGTTGGGAAAAACATCGTCTTCCCAAGCAATATGACGTCAGAGGATCTGTAGCACCCTAAACGTTCTTGGTGGTATCCGTTCATTGACTCCAAAATACCCTTCGCCGTACCGATTATGGGCAAGTATTGTTGCCGAAACGTAGCAGATGAACCCGACATAACAAAGGCGGGAAACTATTACTGGCGCGTCACTTGGCCAGAAAAATGACAGATCCCCTACAAACACACCGAGAGAAACAAGTCCAATCACAAACATCTTCAATGTTCGCCTCTTTTCCTGCAGAGTTTTTTTCGTTTCAAACTGAATAAACGGCAAGATAATTGGCAGAAAAAAGAACTTGCAAATCTCTTCTAAAAAGCAACAAACTATCCAAATAATCAGTGATACGAAAAAAACCAGAATCAAAATAGAAAAATCTGATACCAAAGTCCACACCTCCATGTGATGTAGCGAAAACATACCAGATTTAATAAGGTTTTACTAGAATGTACACAAAAAAATGGAGGACTCTATAGAATCCTCCATTGTAACGTGTCCGGCATACTGCCAAACATCAGTGATTTGTCCCTGTATAGTTTGTGACCACTTCCCCATTCATTTGCAGAACTAGGAAGCCTTGTTGGTTCAACTTTGTTGAGTTGTCCGCATCTTTTACTATGAGACATCCAATGCCGTAAAAGATGATCCAGAGAATAAAGATGGGAAATAAAATTTCACCAAAACTCATTTCTGGATAAGGTGGGACATGATGAGGACCAGGAGGGTTAAATCTCGGATTGGATTGCATATTGCGTACCCAATTACCAAGTCCGAACACAACTAAAACTGCTGTTGCCGCAGAGAGAGCTAATACTTCTAAATTCATACTATTTCTCCAAAAATGCAGCAAACATGTGCTCAACCTTTTCCTTTCTTTCCTAGCTCGGTATTACCGAGCGGTCGTAGTCCCGAGGGACGATTCGTCGTGAACACTAAGCGCTTTACGCTTACGCTCTAATTCGTCAATTTGCCGCTGTATTTCGTGCTGCTTATTTTCAAGCTCTCGCGACTCAGCTGCCCTTTGGAACTCTTGAGCCTTTTTCCCCATAATGAGGGATAGTGCTCGGAGTTTTTCGGCTGGCAAATTTGCTGGCGGTTGCAGTTTAGTAATCACTTTAATTGGATCAACTATTTGCGGCGGATTCTGTTGATTGTGAGCAGATCCAACCACTTTCACTTTAAGTTGTGAATAAAAACCTCCGTTAAGTGTTACTCCGGGTAAAAACCGCACCTCACCAGAAAGTAGTAAACATAATGTTGATGACACCAAAAATCCAATTAGGATTGTGTTAAAACTGGAGAAAAATATTTGAGTACGAAGCTCATAAATCGCTTCCGATATTTCTACCGGTTCGTCTTTTTTCTTTGGACGAACCTTAAACGCAATAAGGTATACCATTATGCAGAACATGGTCAAAATTGCTAACGTGTCTGTTTCAATCATTGTTAATTTCCATCCTCCGATCCACGCTCTGGTTACCCATTACGCTTCTCAAATTGTTGGCGAGAATATACCACAATTGATATGTTATGTCAAGTGTTACCAACATATATTAACCTAATTGACAGATCAGATAAAAAGTATATAATATATATGTCGAAATAAATCCACACATTATGGAAGAGAAACTCGTACAATTTGGTCTATCTCAAAAAGCAGCTCGTACCTACCTTTCCTTACTTGAACTTGGTCCTGCAAGTATTGCTGCCATTGCCAAAAAAGCCGGCTTAAACCGTACTACTCTGTACGACATCATCCCTTCCCTTATTTCCGAAGGCCTGGTC
Organism: uncultured Candidatus Berkelbacteria bacterium; assembly: GCA_903834195.1. Classification (GTDB taxonomy): domain Bacteria; phylum Patescibacteriota; class UBA1384; order CAILIB01; family CAILIB01; genus CAILIB01. The sequence continues at coordinate 7,967 of CAILIB010000042.1, forward strand.
TCTCGCGTTATCACTTCAAAAACTGAAAAGTACGAAGCCGAGTCTCCGGAACGTCTTCCCCTTCTCCTCGAAAAGAAAATTTCCCAGATGCAATTACAAATGGGCAATGCCAAAGATTTAGCTACAAAACTTGGATACCTCGCCCTACATAGTAAGGCAGAAAAACCAAAAGTTACCCTCTTTGAAGGTGAAGAAGGGGTGAAAAAAATGTACGAAGACTCACTCCTCTGCAAAACCTACATCCGCTCAT
>CAILIB010000043.1 GCA_903834195.1 uncultured Candidatus Berkelbacteria bacterium
AGTCATGAGTACTCATGACTTTTTACTTCTGGTGCGGGTAGCGGGAATTGAACCCGCATCTCATCCTTGGGAAGGATACATTCTACCACTAAACTATACCCGCCAAAGCCGCTCGGGCGGCGCATTCCTACTCTGCCAGGTTTTTGTTATCTCGGAAAGTGTAGGCGAAAGTGGCAGTATCGATAACTTTAGTAGGTTTTTCGGAACGGAAGCGAAGGAACTCTGATTGATCGAGCTCAGTAGCGGTCACGATGTATGTACCGTCTAAGTATCCTTCAGGGTTAAAATTAGTTGCATGAACGTCAAAGTATGCGAGAGCATATGGGTTCCAGCTGAAGTTGCTGTACACGTGTGCATCGTTGAGGTCATTTTTTACGTACGCTACAATCGCGTGAACTTGCTGACCCCAGTCTAAGTTGCTGTCATCGAAGTATTTGAAGGTTTGCGACTTGTCAGGAATGAAAATGTTACTAAATCCAATGAGGTTATGGAGTTGCATAATAACGGGAAGAACATAGAGAATGGCGACAAGAACACCTAAATATTTCCAGGTAATTTTTTTCTGGAGATATACAATCACGACGCCACAGACGAAGGCGAAGATTACAAGGAGCGGGCTAATGTGACGGATGCCAAGATTAAGTTTGCTCTTAATTGAAATTGCAGCAATCACAAGTGCAGTAAATCCGAGTAAAAATGTAATCGGCTGCCACTTTTTAACCGATGTCTTAAACGACATCCAAATGCCAACTACTCCAAGCATAAGAGCGACAAGTTGAGTCTTAAGAAGGAATAGAACAGGGAAATAGTACCACACACCGGAGGCGAGGTGTTTATCAAGAAGATACGTTGCACGACCGTAGTAACTACTTCCAACAGTAAGTAGCATACCCTTGGTAAAGTTGCTCGGCAAAATGTCATGCACTATCCGAATTGTGGTGTAGTAATTCAGGTGCAAAGTGTTCATCACCTTTTGAATCTGCGACACAATAAATCCAGCTTGAGGCTGATTTTCAGGAGTACTGAGGTCCATTGGAGAACTGCCGAAATAGACTATCCAGATGAATGCCCAGATTGTTACAAGTGCGAAAAGTGTGTCACGTAGTGCGACTTTCCACGCTACACGTTTGGTGACTACAAGGTAGATCATCCAAAAGAGGGCGACTGGCATGAAATAAATGGCTGAGAACTTAGTAGTTACTGCTGCGCCTAATCCTACGCCTACCCAAATTGCTTGTTTTATCGAAGGTTTTTCTTTATAGAGCCAGAGTGCCCAAAGTGCGAGTAATCCAGCAAAGGCCATGGCGACATCATCGTTTGTCATGCTCCCATGGGCAAGAAGGGTAGGATTAAAGGCTGCAAAGAAGAGTGCCCATCGTCCGACTCGTTCTGAAAACCAGAGTGTGCCTAGTTTATATACGGTAAAACAGAGTCCCAGTAACGTTGCCACACCCGCTAAACGGGCCAAAAATATCATTAATTGAGCATTGTTATCACTCGTATAGAACCAGTGATCAGTCCAAGAACGAGCTTCTGCCCAGGAGTCGTACATTATTGGACTTGCAGTGTCCCAGAGACGTTGATCGTCTACAGGAGGGTTAGGACGCATGATTACCAACGGTATTGCCGTAAGGTATTTGTAGAGGAATGGGTGTTCGGGATCAAACCTGTGTTCACCACGGGTAAGCGCAAGGTATGCTGATGCAGTGTGGATTCCTTCATCAGTGGTCATGCTCATGTTCCAAGCAAGGAAAAGACTACAAACTAGTACCCAGAGTAAAATGAGGGGTACAAAGTATTTGTGAAGAAATACGCCCACACGTTTCATATGGCGGTTGGGGTTGGTTTGATAGGTGTGCGCACAGCCTTCTTTTCAGTTACACGGAATCCCATGTATTTGCCAAGCATTAAACGAGTTTGGGCATCAAGACCTGGAATTGCTCCAAAGAAAATTGCAGTAAACGGAATAAGTATCCACTGCAGAATCATGGTTAGGGTATGTGTAAGCTTTTTATCACCAGGTCGTACTGGAAGAAGTTTAATTGTTGCGTACGCAGTAATAACTGTACCTACCCATGTCAAGCTGAGGAGGATCTGAGTTACAATCGGGAAATTTGAAGCAACAATGTGATCATTGAAACTCTTGTTTAGTAAGAGTGGAAGCCATCCCACGAAGGTGATAAAGAAAGAAGCGGTTGACCATGAGAATGCGCCTTCAAATGCGCGTCCAATAAGTGCGAGGCGACTCGTGAGGGGAATAGTCTTTTGGCGAGCAGACTCGAGAACAATGTATGGGAAATGTTCTACGCCATATGCCCAACGTTGCTGTTGGTAATAGAGATTGCTGATTGTGCCTTTAAGGTTTTGAACAAATACAGCATCCATGTAAATTGGCATGAAGAGCGGAATAACACGGAACTTTCCTTTGTAGTGGAAGTAAGCACGGAAAAATTGACGTGAATCTTCATTTACAATTGAAGTGCACCAATAGTCGATATCAACGAGTGTTTTTAAACTCATTGCATGTGTTGAAAACGTGATGAGGCGGTAATCGCGTACAGATTCAATTAACTGCCAAAACGTTGTTCCAAATGCAAGAACGCGGGAAAGCATTGGTGCGTCCCAAATATTGTTAAAAAAGGTGGCGACTGGTTGGTAACAGGCCTGTAATCGGTCAGTAGTGACAGAGTAATTATATGAAAGGGCAGTAAAGAATTGAACGGGAAAACGTGTGTCAGCATCAGCTGTAGAAACCACAATATTCTCAAGTGGAATACCCATTTCTTTAACTTCTTCAACCAAGATTTTGGCAGCCCAGGTAGCATTTGCGCCCTTAGCTTTAACCTCACCAATAATCCCATCCGGATGTTCAGTGACTAAGAACCTGAGGAATTCTTTGTCGTATTGTTTTTCTAAAATTGCTGCCATTGGACGGGCAATATGTGCCTCGCGTCCTTCGATAGCCAGCACAACGATCATATGGTCCTTAGGGTAATCAGTAGAAACGAGAGAGTCGATTGAAGCCTCAAGAATTGCCTGTTCTTCTCGGTAGGTTGGAATAATAACTACGTGATAGATTTCTCGCCAATCGAGTACACCTAAACGAGCTCGTTCCTTTTCTCCTAGATCAGTAATTTTCTGCAGCTCACTCCTCCAATCCTTTTGCAGATTTTTACGCATCTTACCGTAGGCACGTAACAAAAGCATTCCATAGTTTAGTGACCGAATAAGCCAATAAATATCGAACAGGATAATGAAGATTGTTACCGCAAGAGGTGCGTAAAACGAGAGAATGAAAGGAGAAATAAGTGCTATCCAAACACAAGCCCCAGGGAGGATTTCAAAAAAACGGAACCAGGCATGTGAGTATCGCTCAGGATGGATATTAGGGTTCGCAGGTTCAATATTTGGTTTCATCAGCTTGGATTAAACGCGCGATTTTGTGCAAGATACGTATCGATTGGTTGACCAGCAACGCTCGGAATAATAGTGCGAATAATATCTCTTATTGCTGCGGCGTCTGGAGTCTTACCATGTTGGTACTGGGCGTAATAGGCGTCGTTGAATTTTTTAAAGAAAGTCGGGTCTTCTCGGTACAGTTGGTACCAGGCATATCCGATCATTTGGTACACGTAACTAATTTTAGGGTCACTGTAAAATGTATCACTATCCTTAGATACGCTCAAGCTTTGGTTATAGGATGCGTACTGAGCTGCAGTAATATTGATATAGAGCGGATTGAAGCTTGGGATCTTGTTATCAGCAATCATGTTTCCCATAAGTGCATCAGTAGCGGCAACGGTCATCCCTTCTTCAAGTGCAGACGGAAGAACTGTGATCCCATGAAATGCATGAATTATTTCATGAGGAATTGTATTGCGATCTTCAAAGCTATTCGGGTCATAGTCCTTAATGTGGATATCCATACTCATCCCATCAGTACTATTTGAGATAACAATTTCACCCGAAGATCCGGCAATTGAGAATTGGTTTACAAAGGTGATCGTTACATTTTTTAGGAGGTACGGCTGGCCGTACAACTGAGTTAAATACGTATAAATATCGGCTACGTACTGCTTAATTTCAGCTTCTTTTACAGTTACATCTGTAAGCGAAGACTTGTTCTGGAAGCTAAAAAGTGGGGGATGACTTCGTAGTTCAGCAAGCTGACTGGCGTTATCGGTAAGCTGCTGTTCCTGTTGTTTAACTTGTTTTTGCGCGGCGGCAAGTTGAGCATCTTCGGCGGCGAGTGCAGTTGTCTTTGCATCAAGCTGTTTTTGGACATCACTCAGTTTACTGGCTGTATCAGTGAGTTTCTGTTGTTGAACCTGTAGGTTTGCTTGATAGTTCTTACTCGCTGCACTGAGCGTATTAACCTGGTCTTGTAACACACCAATTTGCTGATCACGCGTAACTACTGCTGAGTTACTTCTAATCTGGACTTCCTGCCAGGCATATACCAAAGAACTGCTGACGATCATTAAGATCAACGTCAGGAGCGGGTAAAGACGCGATACGCGTTTCGGCGAAGCGAGAAGTGTTCTCATCTGCATACACTTTATTGTACCTCGCCCAGAGGCGTGTTACCATCGAGCAGATGATAAAAACACCTAAAACAGCAGTAGTTCACATTATCGAGACGCCGTTTGTGCGTTTTGCAGGTGTGGGGCTGTTAAGTACAATACTCGATTTTATTGTTTTGAACCTCTGTTTGCGTGCAGGTGCTTCGGTATATGTTGCCGGATTTTTAGGGTTCTTTGCAGGGTTTACTAATGGGTACCTTCTCAATAGTCGGTATGTGTTTGCTCACGCTTCTCGGGAAGCCTATGGAAAATATTTTATTGTTTCTCTTGGTGGCCTGCTTTTGACCGAGCTATTTTTAGATATTTTCCATGTACGTGCTGGCCTGAGTGAAAATGGTGCAAAACTTATTGCAGTTGTTGTAGTGTTCTTCTGGAACTATTTCTTGAGTAAAAGCTGGGTATTTAAGCCGGTAAAAGGGTCTTAAGTTCTGAAGTGGTGAGGACGTGTAGTTCAGAAATTGCACGGGTTAGGGCAACGTAGAGTAAGTCACGGTTAATCCGTGATTTTTCAGATGCATATTCTGCGTCAGCTAATTCATCATCTGTTAATGTGAATGTTTCAGAGTTCATTCCGACAATGCAGACAATTTCAAACTCAACACCTTGAGCTTCGCGGATGCTCATGAAGCGGATGCGTGGTTCGTTTGAAAATGCTGTTGAAAACTCAGCCAAGTAATCTCCATCTTTACTGAGGACGCCAATGCTTACAGTCGTTGTCTCGAGGAGGTGTTTGAGATAGGAAATTTCTTCTTGTGGGGTAGTACAGATTATTTCCTGAACATCTTTTCCAGATCTAATACCGTCAGGAATTTCCACACTATATCCGAGCGATCGAATGTATTCGAGGATATTTTTGGTATTTCGGTAGACTTTATGGAGACGCACTAGTCGCTCGGCATTAATCTGTTCGCCGGTATCTTCCCAGGTTCGGAGTGTACCAAACTGGGTTTGCTGGGCCATATCTCCTACGTAGAGAATTGAGCGACGTGGCTTTTTGAGACACATGTTAAGGAGACGAAGTTGAAGGGGAAGGTAGTTCTGAAACTCGTCCACTACCATGAGAGAATACTCGAGCATTTCCTTCTGAGGCTGCTGTTTAGTGCGACCATCTTTGAGACGGATCGTGAGCATGCGGGTACGGGAAAAACCATTTTCACGCTTGGCTTTGGCATGTAGTAAGAGGGTAAGATCGTAACGGTCTACACTACCTTCAGTTCGTTGCTTTTGGAACAATTCTTGTTGCTCCAACGTAAGATACGGTGCGTAGAACGTTTCTAATAATGTGAACTCACTACCTCGTCGGTAGCTTGGGAGAGGTTGCGTTTTTATAGCACGTAGTTTTGCATATTCATACTGATCGCGTTCAGTTTCATTTCTGCCAATTCTGCTTTGGAAATGAAATGAATCTATATCGAGTAACTCAAGTGCCCACTCTGAAAATGTAGTAATACGAACATTGTGAATCCCAAGTTCAGGGAGTAGGTGAGAGAAGTAATCTTTAGTCCCGTTATCCTGTACGAAAACGATGATAGAACGACCTGGGTAGGTCATTGTTGTATCTGGAGATTGGGTGAGGTATGCAACGCGGTGCAAGGCGAGTGTCGTTTTTCCCGAACCTGCTGGCCCAGAGATAGCGAATGGTCCTGCATGATGGGCACGGATCACATGGTCTTGGGCCTTTTCCATTTGTGCAACAATTTCAGGCAGGGCAAAACTATTTTTTCGTGCTGAGAGGTACTCTTGGTAAACCAGTTGGCGTGGATTTTCGGTAGATTCAGTGGCCATGAATATGATATTGCCATCAACAATCATGTACTGGTCGCGGCGGAGTAAGGTCCCAGTTCGCTCGCCATCTTCCGGAGTTGTGTATGAAACAGCCCCTGGTTCCTCAAAGCGTAGAGAAGCTATTGGAGTAGTCCAGGAATAAATTGAAGATTTGTCAAAGGAGAACTTGCCAAAAAAGTGGGTCTTTGGTTCTGGTTCGTCGTCGAAACTGATATCGCAGCGGGTGAAGTAGGGGGATGGTCGCAGAGACTGGAGATCTTGGATGAGGTCTTCGCTATGAGCTACCATCGCCTCTTGAAGCATTTTTATGTCTTCCGATTCAGTTTTTGAGGTACGAATTTCATGATTTGTTTTTTCAATCGAAGTTTGGAAATCAATAATCCCACTATCAATTGCTTTTTGAGTTTCAGAAACGTGGGTGCGCGCAGTGTTGAGGAGTGTGTCTTTTTGCTGTTGTTCCATATATTTCTATGTTACTAAAAAACTGCCCTTTCAGGCAGTTTTTATAACCATACGCCGGTGAGGGCGCTTAGGTATTGAGTACTTGGATGATCGATTTGGTAGACCATAGTTAAACTACTATGCGTTATGGGAGTGGTTTTGTCAAGAGATACTTAGTGAAATTTTTCTCCCACTTCTAGCATTTCAATAAAACGTGCAATAAGACGTGTTCTTGTTTCTTCACGTTTGGCAGTGTGAATACGAAACAGAAAAGCATAGCGGTTAGATTTTGAAATACTTTGGAAATTTGCCTCTGCAGTTGGGCTTTTGGAAAGAGCGTGTTGGAAATCATCAGGCACAGAAATAGTTGCTTGCGATGCATATGCTTGTTCCCAGCGTCCATCTCGCTTGGCGGCGTCAACTTCTGAAATTCCCTCTGGAAAAAGCAAGTTGTGCTGCATTAAATCATCGACAATATCGCGATTAATTTTTGACCAAATACTTTTTGGGTTTCGATGTTTGAAGTGGAGGAGGTAGTATGTTTCGTCATACTTTTGTCGTTGACCATCAATCCAGCCAAAACGGAGAGCTCCCTCACGTGCTTCTTCGTATGTAAGAGTAATGATTCCTGAGCCCTTTTTAGCACATTTAATCCAGATGCCAGTTCGTTGGGTATGGTGAAGTGTTAACCAATCTATCCAGCTTTTATATGTGACGAATTCTAGTACAGGGAGGTCTTTTAGTGTTTCCATATTCGGCAAATATTCCTAAAGGGCCTGCTTAGGCCCTTTTTGGGATATGAAAAATACTATTGCTGCGACCAATAAGACACAGGATGAAATGAGAAGTGGGGACCAATACACAAACGCTGCAGCAACTATTCCTCCAATAATTGGTGGAATTGATTGTCCAAGCGCTTGAACACTTGCATTGATTCCTAATACTTCACCCTGGATTGTCGGCCCCGCAGATCTGCTTACAAGTGCTGCAATATTTGTTGTAGTCAAAGAATTTGAAGCGACAAAAAATGGAGTAATGAACAGGAGAATCCACCAGTGGGCTGATCCGATAATCAAGAGTGGACAGAGACTGAGTATAAACAGACTGCTGCGCAAAATGTGATTCTCAGAAAAACGTTTTGCAAAAATGCGGACGATTAAAAGCTGGGAAATTATTACCCAAGAACCAAGGTAGAGGTAGAAAGATCCAATATTAGGAGATGTGAACCCGTAGCGATGATTTAGGTAGATTGCGATCGAAACTGCATAAAATGAGAAACCAATGCTATACAGGAGACTTGTAGTAAAAAGTGGGCGCATTTTTTCTAGGTTGAACGCGCGAACAATATTGCCTACAGATTTAGTAAGATTAATTTTATCGGTAGATTTGATAGGTTTGTATGTCTCTTTAAAAAAGAATTGTATGAGAATTACATTCAAAAAACTGAGCAGGGCTGCAAACCAAAATGCAGTAGAATAGCCTAATCCTGGGATGAGGAGTGGACCGGCAAAAATCCCACCGATAAACGGTCCAAGCGTTACGCCAGCACCGATTGCAGCACCCATTAACCCGAATGCACGGGATCGATTTTTTGGATCGGACGTATCAGCTAGCGCGGCTTGGGAAATTGCAATATTTGAACCAGTAATTCCATCGATTCCACGAGAGATAAAGAGTAGGGGAATATTGTGTGTGAGGATGGCGACGGCGAATGTAACATATGATATCGCGGTTCCCAGAAGTGTAATATTCAGAATTGGCTTGCGTCCAAACCGGTCTGAAAGCTGCCCGAGAATTGGTGTGGCAATAAATTGAGTGAGCGGGTATATCGCAAGGAGCGTCCCAAAAATAATGTACCCAGTTTGCGGTGATGCACTGCCTAATATGTAGCTCGGAGAACTTGGATCAGTAAATAGTAGTGGACCAAGTGGAATGAGAATTCCGTATCCAACTAGATCAAGAAAAATAGTGAGGAGAAGTACTGGCATTGTATGTATTTAGAAACTTCCGCCACGAACTGCAAAGAAGAGAAGAATAACAAAGATGAGAATCGTAGGTGCTGTAAGTAGGTATACTACGAGCGTGAGAAATGTTAAGAGTGAACTGTACTTTTGTGCACCTGGATCTTCACCGAGAATGCGCATTGTTTTCTTGAAAACCTGAAACATCCCAAAGATGAGTATTGCGATTGGTACTAGCCAATATAAGAAAAAGAATAGTGTATGTACTGTTGAATGACTGCTATGTGCGTTCGGTAAAAAGGTAAGTCCAAGCACTGCGAGTGCTGCTATTACAAGATATGTAAGGGTGGTGTACAGCGCGCTAATGAGTGTGTGTCGACGTAAATTCATAGTTAGTCGGCGTTCATTTTGAAGCGGTAGGTAGTGATAATCGCCAGGGCGATAACCCAAACACTAATGAGTGTTAAGTCAGATACATTATTTGCAAGGGAGCCGCCTTCAAGTGCAACTGAGCGCATACTTCGCAGGAGGGGTGAAAGTGGAAGAAACTTAACTACTGAATAGAGCCAGTGGGGGAGCTGATCAATAGGGAAAAATACGCCGGACAAAAACATCATTGGTACGGTAATGGCTTGAGACATGCTTTGCGCAGTATCTGTATTACGAGACATTGTTGCGACAAAGAAACCAAGAAGTTGGAATAGGATGGCGCCAAATAGGGAAATGAGGAGGAGTAATGGAACACTTCCAGTTATATGTGCGCTGAAAAATTTCACACCAATACCGAGAATAAGTGCAATCTGTACAGCATTGAGAACAAGTCGTGAAAGCACTTCAGCTGCAA
>CAILIB010000044.1 GCA_903834195.1 uncultured Candidatus Berkelbacteria bacterium
CTACCTCGGCTAAACCGAGTAAACAAACGCTTTTTCTCTTCATCCGTCATACCAATTCCACTATCGTGAATCACGATATCAATGTGATCATCTTTAGCTTCACATGAAATATGAACATACCCTTCGGCCGTATATTTAATTGAATTATCAACAAAGTTATTTATAACTTGGTAGAAATTCTTTTCATCAAGGAATGTATCTGGGATCGTATTTTTTGCTTCATAGGTAAGTTCAAGCTTCTTTTGCCCAGCCAATGGCTGCAATGCCTTTACTAACTCCTCGGCAACCTTTCCATAGTTACCCTTTGCCCAGCTTAATTCTTTGCGACCTTGTTCCATACGCGACAAATCAAGCAGGTCATTTACCAGATCAACCATGCGTTTCGTACTCTTTAATGACTCTGTAAGAAGCTCCTGCTCGGTTTTTGGGATATGCATACGTTCTGCTTCTTCCACCAGAATAGAAAGTGACCAATGAATAACTGAAAGCGGCGTACGGAGCTGGTGAGAAGCTGCATTTAAGAAGTCAGTTTTCTGTCGATCAAGTTCCTTTAGGCGGCCGTTGATATCTTCAAGCTTCTTTTTCGCATCAACAGCTTGTTTCTTCTGGTTGTACTCCTGGAAATAGAATTGTTTTAGCTTTTCCACCATCCGTTGGAACTCTCGTGAAAGCTGCTCTAACTCATCATTTGTCGTAATTGTTGGGTACGCGTTCAAGTTACCCGCACGAATTGCCAATGCCGACTCTGTGAGCGCAATAATAGGCCTTGTTAACCGAGAAGCAAGAAAATATGCAGCTAATACACCGATAATTACTCCACCGATAGCCAGATAGAGGAAAAGGCGTGCCAGACGTATGAACTCACCATCAATTACTTGCTGATCAATGCCCAAATAAACCGTGTATAGAACCTGATTTGAAATGATTTGCGGAGCAACATAATCCCAATACGTTGTACCATCCCTATCTACTTTTGCAACAACTGTTTGACCCTTAGTTAACTGCGATGCAAGCGTTGAATTCTGCGTAATCGAATTATTAAGTTTTTTGGTTTCTAATGAACTAATTCCTGTGAGTGTGTCGTAATACACGACACCATCTTTATCAACAACGAGAATATATTTTACCCCTTGCTGACTCTCAACAAGTCGCATCTCATCGACAACTTTTTGATGATTTCCAGTCTGATACGGCTCATTAATACTTGCCGCCAAATTGTTCACTAATATCTTGTACGCGTTATCAGTAATATTACTAAACCGTGGCTTTACAAGAATATAAAGAACGAGCGCTAATAATGAAATAATAGCCGCAATAAAGAAGCCTTGCGAAAGCGCAAAACGAAACCGTACACTCGTACGCGGCTTCCAAGTCTGCTGACTAAGCGATGAGTACACGCTCCCTCTCTTTGATGTTAATTTCTACGGATTGTTAGTTGGTTCTTCTGGATGGAGAACCTCAGACATTGGCATAACATCCTGGAGTGATTCAAAACTTTGATACGCTGAAGGATTTGCAGAATCTACGGGAGCAGCTGCTTGATCACTTGCAACTGGAGCTGGAGCACTATCTGTAGCAACTGGCGCAACAACTGGTGCAGCGGCTGATGATGCAAATATTTCCTTAATCTTACTAATTATTTCTGCAGGTGAAAAAGCTGCCTTAACAATATAATCGATAGCACCAAGTGCATGTGCACGTTCTACATCTGCTTTCTGTGCAAAGTTAGAAAATACAATCACTTTTGGTAAAGGCTTATTTTCGGCATGAAGCTTTTCCAAAACATCAAAACCACTCATCTTAGGTAGGAGTACATCCAACAAAACCAGGTCAGGTAGAGCTGGCTGAGCAAGAATGTTATACGCTTCCTCGCCATCATATGCATGAATCACTTCATACTGCTCTTCTTCAAGTTTCATGCCAATAATTTTGGCCAACATCTGCTCGTCTTCAACAACAAGAATCTTTTGCATAGTATTTTTCTTTACACTCCTTCATTAGAAGTTGAAACGTTCATGATTTCATAGAATCAGTTTGTCATATATAGAGGCACTGTTACAAGTTTGTTCAACTAAATACATCGATCTTGACTACAAAAGTCGACAGCTAATCCGGTAGTTACCTATATATATTTAGTACATCCAAAAAATAGGATGTACAAACAGTTGGTATGGTACACTTGATGTATGAATGTTGGGGGGTTAGACACGCAATTCGTTCTCTTACTCGTGGCGGGAGTACTACTGCTCATTTTTGTTTGCGTTCAGACGTATCGTATTCACGTCTTAGAGCGAGATATTGATCGAGTCACACTACGATATCAGCAACATATTGCAGCTAGTAGTCCACGACAAATTGATGTTTTCTCAGCAAGTCCTTTTCCATGCTTCATTATTGATCGGCATGGAATTATTACCAGTGCCAATACGCCTTTTCTAAAACTCATTTCCCCAAACAAAGTTAAGAGTGTTCAAGAATTCGACAAGATCACTCTTGCATCACTTACTAAAGCAGTCACTCCGCAAGATGTTCATCATGAGATGATTACTATGCGTGATCCTGAAACTGACAAATTACGCCAATTTACCGTAATTAGTTGGCCACTGCGTGCACCGCATGTTTCTGTTGGACGTGTTGTAACTCTTCACGAACAAACTAATGTTCTGCGCCGGAAAGCACATCAAGCTGACTTTGAGCGCCAACTTATTCAATGCATGGCTTCTTTAAGTAATGAACTTCAGGATAGCCTGAAGCACCGCATGTTTGACACAACTAAACTCAGTGCCCTTAACCAAGAATTAACCGATCTTTCTCAGTACCTCCTCGACTTACACATGCCACTTCGTGAAGTTAAACGGTTAAGTACTGCTGACGTTGTTCAAGTCATTAAATCAGCAGTTGACGAAGTCCGTCCGATTGGAAAATCGAGACAGCATGCTTTTGTTCTCACTCTACCTCGCGCAAGTGGAGTACACATTGAAGAACAGAGCTTCAAACTTGCCCTTACAACTGCACTTACTGCACTGATCGAGTACGGCAAAAAAGATACTATTCGTATACACACTGAAAATACTGCCAAACACCTACTCTTAACAATAAATGCAGAAGAGTTAGTATTTAGTGAACGAGAAATTGAGAATATGTTTGCCTTTGGCGAACAACATTCATCTGACAGTAGAATTCGCACACTCCACTTACGTGCTGCTGTAGTTCGTGAGCTCTGTAGTAAACACGGAGTACAGTTCTTGATTGATAGCCATGCCGACCTTGGCACCTCAATGACATTCTCAATACTACGTACAAAAGATTAAATTCTAGGGTGGCAGTAGGAGAAAAAGAATGCTCACAATGCCACCAATTTTTAATGTTGAATTAGTAGGTTCAACACGAACACCTTGCTGAACAATATTTTTTAGTTTTGACTTGTTTGGAATAAGAACTAGATTCTGATAATTCGTGTTAATTGGATTTAGTACAGACCAGGATAGCGACAGTAACGTGGGAATATTTACTAACTCAACATCTCCTGTACTCGCATCTTCTGTACCCAACTCATCTGACGTAACAACCGGTGATGTGTTCGTATTTTCAGGCGGAACTTGATACACTTCACGACGCACTTCACCACTTTTCATGTCAAAAAGATGAATATCGCCCTGATTCACCCACCATCGAACAGGGCCATCAGTTTGTGAAGTAACTTCGACTGAATACATACCTTCAACTCTTGGCACCATCATCCAAAGCACGCCACCGCTTTGCTCCACGACTTCATCGGTACCCCGAGAAGATGAATCATATATGTTTCCATCTGGACTCTTAATTTTTACCGAAACTGAACAATCAAAAGTAAACCAAAGCATGTTTGTTGTATTTCGTGCTGCTCCAAAACTCGGCTGTGTAAGACTTTTTTCCGGATACAATAACGAAATGACATGCGGCGCTGCCCAACTCACAACGCTCATATGATCACCATTCCCTACTATGTGCTGCGTGCCCACACTCTCAGCACTGGACTGAAGTACAACTCCATCACCAATCCTAAGCGAAGGAATCTGATCTGAAAGAGGAGATCCATCCTCCCATTCACTTGCTAATACATTGGGATTACCAACTGAAATTTCCTGAATTGTTCTCTCGTCACTACTCGCAATTGTTATCACACGAGTGCGGCGTTCTAAAACCTGCCTGTCTTTATTCATCTGCACCAATACAGTATTCACCGTGTCTGAATTCGATATATTTTCTGGTAATTCATTATGAAAAAGCGCCTGATACGTTGGCATCAGATCTCGAACCGACGGAAAATACTTCCGAATTACTTGTGTCTGCGATAGAGATTCAATTCGGTGCTGGTACTGATACACACGCACCAAGTTATCAAGTACTTGCCAGTCACTCGGTAATACTCCCCCTTCCCAAACTGAGTACACCTTTGCCGAACCAGCATTTGGAGGAGCTATTTGTACCATCGAATTCACATCACCTGAATACTGTTCACTTTGAACATAATACCGCGCAACAATACCACCAAAAGAGTGGGTTACAATATTTACTTTGTCAGTATGATACTGCTGTTTAACTTGTTCAATTACAGGTTTTAAATAGCGTTCAACAATTGTTTCAACTGGTAGACGCCAATCGTAATATGCAACTTTATATGGCACATTACTGGCGATAAACCACTGAAGTAAGTCTGCATATTGAGGCGTCAGCACATTAATAAAATGCCAATCATCTGAACCTGTTGGCGCCGGACTACTTTGTGAAAGTGAGAAGAGATTTATTGATGTCCCATAACCCGGTACAAATACTGTTGGGATAACTTGAACTGGACATGAATGTGAATCTGAAAAATAGAGATGTGTAAGTGTACCGCCAATTTCCAATGAACATCCTGAACCAGAAGTAGCAGTGGCATATATTACATTTCTACTTCCATCGATTGTAACAAGCCGAGATTCAAGTGGTTCGGCTATCATACCCACTCTTGGAAAATGTAGGAGTAGGCTTATGTTCTGAAACTCACCTTTTAAGTGCACCCCCATGGCAGACGTAGCGGAACCCCAAGAATCAGCATTAAAGTCGATGTGCTCCAGCGCAACATCATCGCTATATACGAACCCAGCTTTTCCAATTTCAAGGGTTTCATCCTTAGAATCACATATGGTTAGCCACGTAATATTCACTTTTTCTGCACAAATATGTATTCCATCCGCAATCTGAGAAACTACAATATTATGCAAAATCACCGATCCATCTCCACATATTGACCGTATACCGCTCCAACTTACGCTTGTTTCATGTGCACGCAAAACAACTGGAGAAATGCTACTTCCATCCACAAATAATGAACCTTCAACAACTAACTCAGATCCGGGAGAAAAGATTACCGTAACACCTGCATGAATACGAAGCACGCCATCTTTTGCAACATTAATCGAATCTACAAGATACACACTTTCTCCTGGCAACGCCCACACGTCAACTGTGCCGTGAACTACAGAAGGAATAGCATCAGCTCGAACAAGGCTTGGCTGAATGAATGCAAGCGGTATCGCAAGAATAAAGATTAGTATCCAATTGAGCATTTTCATGCCCAAACTCTACCTCCAAAAGTAAACAAAATTCTTTCAAAAAGATGAAGAATTTATGAGAGTGGCAAAGTGGACAACCAGAGTGTGCGCGGCTCAATAATTGAAAGTTGTACACCTTCAAATCGGCGCAACCGAATAAAAAGCATTTCTGTAAGAATCTCTGAAGGTATTTGACTGTTCTTTGAAATAATTTCCAACTCCGCAAGCAACCGTAGACCATACTGTGCATATTCTCGCGAATGTCGTACCTCAGCTAACTTACGAAACTGTATACGGAGTAAGCTCCAAAAGCCGTAATATGCCCCCTCTTCTTGCCCACGTGCCCAATGTACAAACAGCTTACGAACCTCGCTCCATCGCTCTTCTTTGAGAGCATTCACAATTTCAAAAACACTTACACTTTCAACGTGCTCTGCACAGGCACGAATCACCTCTTTGGTAATATTCTGCTCGCTCAAAACTACAGCTTGATCAAGCGTGTTGTACATCCACCAGGCTCGATCATCACGTGCTAAAACCTCTGTTGAACGTAACTTTTCAAGTAATCTAAGTGCCTTTTCTCGTTGTCGATACTGATCAGTGAACCAACTGAGCGCATCTTTATCAATTGTACGTTCCACAGCCTTAACATAGCGTTGTACAACTTCTGCAACATTATGAGCAGCTGGAACCAAGTAGACAGTAGCCTTTGCAAGCCGAGCCTCCTCTTGTTCAGAAAACCAAGCTCGAATTCCACTTGATTCACCAAGCAGTTTATCCTCCCAAAGTACAACTGTTACATCATCACCACAGGAACTTTGAATATCATTCAATATTGTTCTCATGGTTGCGCCAATTGCCTTTGTTTTCTCATGACTACCAAGTCGTTTAATAACCAGGAGAATCGGATCAGGAAAGAGCGAGATACTTTGTGCCTGTCGAGCAACTTCACGGCGCACGCCATCCAAATTTAATTCATCAGCATCAATCACATATCGAGAAACCACACTATATTTCTCCAAAAAAACCCGCTCCCAGCGATGTAGGGCATCGAGACTACTGCGAGTATCTGAACCATGGAATAAGTAGAGACGCGATGATTTAGACATACGATTTCTTTGGCACGTGCAAACGTACTTCTTGTTCTGTTGTCACGATAATAGCATGCTTTTCCTGCGCATATGGGCTTTGACGTAATCGTTCCAATTGAGCGTTGTATAACGCCAATTCTAGATGGGGAATAATTTTACACAATCCTTCTGTAATATATTGAATAACTCGAACTACTAGATTTTGTTGAATAACTGGGACATGCTCCTGCACTAGAAACCCATACTCAGTCATCCACTTATTAGCCCTCTGAAACTGCTCGTACACGTCGCCAGTAGCAAACAATGGAATTAAGTTATGAAACACGCGCGCGTGATAGCTATTATGCTCAGTAATATCCAAAAAATCACTCGTGGAATAACGATTCAAACAAATTAATCCGGCTTGTGCACCTTTCCGCGTGCGCAACCTAAAAAGTGTAAGCAAGACCGTAACAAAGGCTCTACAAGTATATAAATGATGCACTTCAGCAACAATAAAAAAATCTATATCACTTTCTTCTGTAAACGTCCCCGTTGCCATGGAACCATTTAAGCCAACCATTCGAACAAATGGTAAAAACTGCAAAATAAGCGCTACACGAACCGCTCGATGCCACCGTTTTTTCCAGAGCATCTGTTGCGTCATATCTCCCCTATCGACCAGACTTTAGATCAGCGCGTTGCTGACGATCGACATCTCTATCCTTGAGCAACTGTCGCTTATCATACGCTTTGCGACCTTTACCGACGCCAATGAGCACCTTTGCCCAACCACGCTTATAATGAATTGAAAGTGGAACCGCGGTTTTACCTTTGGTCTCAATATCATTTGCAATCTCACGAATTTCTTTAGCTTTAAGAAGGAGTGGACGCACACGATCTGGATCTGCTGCCAACGACAAATGAGCACCAATAAGTACAGCTTTTGGCAACCCAGTTCGAGCCGGTCCATGCATCAGGCGAACGTATGCTCCAGTCAACTGCACGCGATCGGCACGAATCGACTTAATTTCATCGCCAGTAAGGACGATACCTGCTTCGAATGTACTCTCAACCGCTATGTCGAAGCGCGCTTTACGGTTCTGCGCGACATCTTTCATAGCTTTACAGGCTTCTCCTCGTACTCCTCACTCTTTTCCCAGAGTGGACGAAGGTTAGGCCATTCTTCAAATAGTACTGATAGAATTGCAGCGCCAGGAAGCGATACAATTGCTCCTACCAAGCCGAATAATTTTAGTCCAATTGCCAGTGCTAAAATTACGAGAACTGGAGAGAGTCCAACTGCACGTCCCATAATCTTTGGAACAACAATATTTGCTTCAACCTGTTGGATCAAAATGAAGTTCAAGATAAAAACGAGAATTGCTTGGAGATAATTTCCACCAGCAAGTGCCAAGAATAATGCTGGAACCACACCTAGGAACGGTCCAACGTATGGTACTACTTCGGCAATACCAGACCAGATTCCAAGGGCAAAGGCTGAAGGAATACCGATTGCAAGAAATACTACAAAATTACACATGCCGATGATCAACATGAGGAGTAGTTGCCCGCGAATCCAGTCACCCATTTTGCCAGAGATCTTGTGAATTGTGGTGTAGACAGCTTCAAATCGGTTGTGTGGCAAAACCTGATAGAAGAATTCGCGCGCATTCTTTTCTTCGAGCAAAATGTAGAAGCTCAAGATGAGACCAGTAACAATCGTGGCCAAGCCACCAAAGAAGGTTACTGATGTTTGGAAGACATCGCCGGTTAAACTCTTCATCCCATTCACAAGGCTGCTCTGAATTTCTTGCAAGTACTGAGCATACTTTTGACCGTTACCACCGTCTAAGTAGGTCTGGAGACGGTTAATGAGACCAGGAAGCGTATCCACTAGTCCATTTAACTGAGGTACAAGAAGCGGAACAAAAACGTAAAACAAAAGGCTAACAAGTAAAACCAAAACTATGTAGAAAGAAACTACAGCGAGCGTACGTGACATGTACCGCTGCATTTGTTTTATAAGAGGGTTCACACCTGCAACAAAAATGAAGACAATGAAAAGCATGAACAGAATATCTCTGAGAGATGTTGCTGCCCATAGTGCAAAAGCAACCATCAGCACCTTAATAATGGCGCTCCAGGTTATGTCGATGCTTACACGTAGTTTGTTTACACTCATGCAATTAGATTAGCAGATGGATCCCCTGTCGACTACTGCTTACCAAGTATTTACAAATAAAAACACACGCAGATTCTTTACCTTCGCAGCCTAATTCTTATTCAAGGGCGAGGACAGTAGAGAATCTGCGTGTGTTTTGGTACCCCTAATCGGAATCGAACCAATATTTTTCCCTTAGGACGGGACTGCTCTATCCATTGAGCTATAGGGGCGAGTGAGGAAGTCGCTGGACAAACTTGTTTGGACAATGACTTACGAGCGAGCATCTTCGGCGTACTCGCCGGAGGGGCGAGTGAGCGAGCGAACGGAAGACATACCTAGATATAACAGAAAAAGCGGTCTCCGAGGAGA
>CAILIB010000045.1 GCA_903834195.1 uncultured Candidatus Berkelbacteria bacterium
AATAATTCGTGTGTGTTCTGTAAGTGCTATTCCCGAGCTTACCCTCCTGAGTACTCCAGATGTTCGGAGCGGAATAATGAGCTTTACAATAAAAGACATTCACCCTCACGATGTTGCCGAAGCACTCGGTGAACAAGGTGTGTGTATTCGGGCTGGCCACCATTGTGCAGCCCCACTCCATGACACGCTCGGCATTCCGGCCAGCAATAGGATTAGTGTTGGACTATACACAGAAGAATCAGATATAGACACCTGTGTTGAAGCTCTTCAAAATACTATCAAATTTTTCAGTCGTGTTTGATCTGTACCGTGAGCAAATCTTAGATCGATCTCAAAATCCTCGATTTCAGGGGAGTATTGAAAATGCTACTCATTTTGCGGATGGTGAGAACCGTTCCTGTGGGGACGAAGTTCATATTGAGGTCATTATTACTGATGGAAGCTTTTCAAAAATATGTCACACAACGCGTGCGTGTGCAGTATGTAGCGCCACTACAGATTTATTAGCCGAAGAGTTTGAGGGGAAACCAGTTGCTTCCCTGCACACATTTGGTGTAGAGCAAGTTACTGAGTTGCTTGGTATTCCACTGTCGCCTATCCGCCTCAAATGTGCCTTGCTACCGTTAGAAACATTAAAAAATTTAATACTTTCATCAAAAAATAAGCTCTGAAAGCAATTGATCGCATTCAGAAAACTGATATACTTTCGATTGTATGCTTACAATACTCACCCGACACAATGAGTTTGGATATATTTCGGTATTCATTGACTCAAAAGATTCACTTCCTGCACACATACAACTTATCGATAATACAAATCGATGGGAATCAACCGGAAAAATCACGAGGAGAGGCTATATTGGCATCCTTCCTCGGCGTGATTCCCTAATTATCGAAACACCTCCAGGGGAGGTAATTGGAATCATCCGATCAAAAGACAAAGACACACCTCTTCCAGCAACAATCAGCGGGCGCCTCGGACGATTATTTCCTCAGTAGGAACATCTCCGCTTTCATTATTTGTCATCCAGCATCGCAACTGGCTGACAATTTTTTTAAAACAAGCTCAAATTCATTGGAGTCTCATTCCGTTCAATCTTGACGTGAAAATTTACATCAACCTCACGTTCGCCCTGAATATTCGAGTACTTAATATATCCAGCACTTTTACCAAAATCGTAAATTTCTTTGGTAATTTTTACATCATCCAAACAATACGCGCGAAGCTCCTCTATTTTTCCCTCACGAAATAGGGAAATAGCCTTTAGCCCATCACCAGATTTGCCTGTTCCAAGCGTGGCATGAGCAATGTTATCCAACTTAATGCGAAATCCAGCCGAGGCATGAAATTGCTCGAGAATATCAAAGCTTTGAACCTTACTAATCTCAGGAAAATAGGTAGAAATAACCTGATCGTCGAAACCTTTGTTATTAAATCCAATCAACAGGTCGCAGTTTTCCAATCGGCGAAAGAACTGGGGGAGTTCGTCTTCGGTGTAACTATAATAACGATTATCATTGTACGAATATGCGCCCAAAAGTGAGATATGAAGGCGACGTGGATCACGCGTACCAACTTCTTGGAACGTTTCTTTGGTTTCTATATCGTACACAATAATATCGCCCATAGTAAAAATTACAGAAAAGTGGGGAAGACTCCCCCGGATTATTTGTTATTTAGCGTGAAGCAGCGGTAAAACGCTCCTCTACCCTGGCCCAATTCACGTTTTTGAGGAAGGCTGCAATATATCCCTTTCGATCTGATCCGAAGTCGATAAAGTAGCCGTGCTCATAGACATCACATGGAAGCACTGGAGTAGCACCCCACACACCGCCGTGATTTTGAGAGTCGGCAGCGTAGATATGAAGGGCGTTATCAGATCTGTCGAAGGCAAGAATAGCCCATCCCCTAGCCCCCATTGCAGTAGCAGTGAACTCCCCTACGAAGCGTTCCCAAGTCCCCCACTGGTTCATAATTACATCCTTGATTGTAGTACCGTCAGGATTACCGTCTCCTCCGAGAATATCGAAGAAAACCTCATGGAGAATCATGCCATTAGTGGCAAAAGTCTCCCCTTCCTTTAGCCCCCTCCATTCCGAGAAAATTTGATTTGCAGCAGAAAGTTGCTCGTCGGTGAAACTTTTTTGTTTCTCAGTAATCTCGTTGCGCTTGGTTACATACCCGGCGTAGAGCTTATCGTGGTGAATTTCGTTGGTTTTTGCTGAGATTCCGGCAAGCTCCCCTGGGTTTGGTGAGGTCATTTCGTAGGCCATAAGAGTGTCGTTAATGATTAGGCTTTTTGATAGTACCACCGGGCTAACAGATTGACAAATGAGGGTTTTTATGGTAAATTCCCTGATCACCATGAAACCCGTAAATATCTGTTTCGATGCGGGGGTGACACCTCGCGAACAAGAATGTACACTGTCCGGAATACGCGAAATGATCGCAATTGCCGGCCTAACTAACTCGATTGCTGTACGCAACTACGGCAACTGGAAGTCACGGAGTTACAATCCAAATGGAGTACTGAAGGAATTTCACTCTGTTGAGTGGTACCTCCAGTATACCAAAGACAATAGTGACGGACGAGGCCAACTCGACGCAGGACAGTTGCACAAACTATTCTGGAACGAGCCCTGGCAAAAAACCGACCCGCACTATGATGTACTCATCACCTCAGCTGATTTGTACGATGCCCGTAACGGAGTCAGGGAAACAAACTGGATCTTCGGCTCCGCCATTCCTGGATTCAGCCTCGTTGCATCCACCTTCAGACCCCGTGCAGAATTTCGAAATGAGACTACCTACTTGGAAGTTCTCAAAACCGGAGTGATGCACGAATTTGGTCACGTTATCGGCTTACCAAATGAAAACCGCGGGTACGCTCTTGAAGAGAACCTCGGCGGACACTGTACAAATCGGTGTATCATGCGGCAACGTGTGCGCATTGCTGAGTGGGGAGAGATCACAGCTGATCGGTTAAACCACGGCGCGCTCTGCAGAGATTGCCTCAGAGACCTATCTCGAGGAATCCCCGACTTGAGACGATAATCTAGGATCCTATACTTCAAATGTAGGATCCTAATTTTTTGCCCAAATTTATGCTTCGCTACTCTCAGTTCCGTCATTCAATAGCTGCCACTTGCTCATAGGAAGTGTAGCCATAGGAACGACATACAGCACATGTAGCCCGTCACCCAGATTGACAATTTGCTCATATTGACGTATACTAATTTAATTTCGAAAAACAAAAACAAATATCCAATGCCCCTCACATTTGCCCATCTCAAAAAAGCCTATCTCGATTCTGGCTACGAAATCCGTTTTGTTCCCCGCCAGCAACTCGAGGGGATGGCACTTGACGCCCCTGCCGAAGTTAAGCGTCACCTTGATACAAATATCATGGGATTAATCATGCCTGATGAGTACGCTATCGGTATTGCTAAGGAGTTAGACACCGACGAACGTGCAGTTACGCTACTCCACGAGCTCATCCACCTCGCCGATCCAATGATGGAAGAAGACGAAGTTGAAGCTCTCACACTTGAGATGGAAGAGACCCTCTCACCACAGCAGTTTGGATTCTTGCAGTTCCTCGCGAGCTAGGTATATAGTAGGTAAGCTCAGTCATAAACCACAACATATGGAAGAAACCCACGCAACCATCGAACTTACCGACGCAACATTTACCTCAGAAGTTAAAACATTCTCTGGAATAGTTTTAGTTGATTTCTGGGCCGAGTGGTGCGGACCTTGCCGTGTAATGTCCCCTCGCATTGAAGAGTTGGCACAAAAATACGCTGGAAACCCAATGGTGAAAGTTGCAGCGCTTGACGTAGATGCAAACCAAGAAACATCTATGGAATATCGGGTTATGTCCCTTCCCACATTTAAGGTATTCCGCAGTGGCCAAGTCGTTGACGAAATGATCGGATCAGCTCCAGTAACCGAGCTAGAGAACATGATTATCCGACTTCTCCCTAAAGAAGCTGCTGCTGCATAGTAGTATATTCGGTTTTTGTTTGGTATCATGAAGAGGCGTAATAGCCTCTTTTATGTACCAAGGATTAAAATCACCTCAAAACGCTCGCGTACTATACCTAGATTTCAACTCTTTTTTTGCGAGCGTTGAACAACAAAATAACCCTGCCCTGCGCGGCAAACCTTTGGCTGTAGTTTCTCATATTGGACCAGCTGGCACTGCACTAGCTGCCTCTTATGAGGCCAAGAAACTCGGTATTCGCACAGGAACCCGTCTCAGGGACGCTTGGGCACTATGCCCTGATTTACTGACCGTGCAAGTCGGTTTAAGCAGCTATAAAGCCGTGCATAAAAAGTTCATGGCAATATTACAGGATATGTGCGGACCAGAAGTTCGTGCCTGCAGTATCGATGAGGCAGTAATTCCACTCTCCTCTAACTGGTATGGCTCAGAGTCAGCTCATACACTTGCACTTGCGATTAAAACCCGGTTTCGGGAAGAACTTGGTGAGTGTATCAAGTGTTCAATCGGCATTGCTCCCAACGGTTTTCTCGGGAAACTCGCCACTGACATTCGTAAACCTGATGGCCTCCTCGAAATAACTCTCGAAAATACAACTGAAATCTTACAAGACTTAGATCTGACTGATTTATGCGGCATTGCCCGTCGCATGGCAGTCCGACTTAATACCTGGCAAATTAATTCACCACTCGATTTATATCACAGCTCGCCTGAAATTCTCAGACAACAGTTTGGTATTTGGGGGCAACAATGGTGGTGGCGCCTGCATGGGTACGAACCAGATAACGGCACTGGTGATTTAAAGTCGATGAGCACTCAACACGCTCTGACTAAATGGACACACGATACCCTTTCCCTCGAACCAACGCTCGATCGCATGACCGATCGTCTCATTCACCGGTTGCGACGCAATAAATTTCAATGTCGTCAGGTGGGCATTTTTCTCAGCATAAAAGGTGGACGCAGTCTTTCAGTTGAAGATACCCTCGATGCTAGTACTCAGAGTTACACAGTACTTTGGGATCGCATTCATCAACTCTTTCACGACCTCCCCCTTATTACCGAAGGGCAAATCCGTTTGCTCGGCGTCTATTTTAACCGTCTTATTCCAAGCGAGAATGGCTACCAGCTCGATTTGTTTCAACAAACCGAACGAAGTGAGTCTGTAAGCAAAGCTGTTGAATCTGTCCGTTCTCGACATGGTTTTCAGGCTATTCAACGTGGGTCAGTGATTCGGCTTGATCCAATAATCGCCAAGGAGAAGCTTGGTTTTGGTCAGATTAAGGATCTGTAGCCTCTGTTTGATTGACCTTCCCACGCAATTCCGGTATAGAAAAGGTGGAACATTTCGCATTGGCGATCTTGATTCCCGGAGGAAAACTTGTCAACGATTTCGGAAAGAGCCGCAATTGCAGAGGCTAACCAGACCAGATTCGCACGATTAAGAAAATACCCTGGACGGATTCTGTCCAGGGGAATAACCCCAAATGGGGAAGAGTTCGTCATACAGTACGCGATCACTGCTAGAAGCGCACCTTCGCAGAATCGTAAGCTCGAACACAACCATACAACGTCCTCGATACGTACAACACTCGCCGATCCCAAAGGACCTGGAAGTAGCGATACACGACTGACCGTTTATCCGGCCGTTGCAGAATACGACAACTTTCACGTCGTATCAAATGGCACTCATACGCTCAAAATCCTTGGCGGTGAGATTGTGGGCATGAGTCCAATCGAATCACTTGCTAGCGAGAGCTACGAACCAGATTCTTTACACACTCCTCGGATATGGGGAACCTGTACCTTGGAGGATGGTACGGCCAAAGTCCAAATTGGAAGTATCAACAAAAAGGTCGACAACGACGATTCCCTCCCACAAAATTGGGAGTACACAGAGCTCGTACCTGGGCTTTGCTACACGATCCATACCTACGAAGGAGACTGCGACCCACCACAACCCTTCTACGCCGAGCCTTACGAGATGCCGATTGAGTCAAATGCTCCTCCGGAAATTCTCAGAAGTCTCTGGGAAATCATCGGAACTGAATTTCGTGTCTGCGCGCTGGTACGCACCATCAATCTCAAAACTGGCCAGGTCAGCACGTACATCGAAAACCGATTCAGCTAGTGCCACATCGAAACTCGTCAATACTACAAACGCCCAGGGTATCAACACCCGGGCGTTTAACATTTAGTGCAGTTGAGTGAGAAGCTATATCCTGTTAGAGTAGAAACGCTCAGAAATAGAAATAATCTGGAGAGGTCGCATATCCAATAGGATATTGCTCCAACCTCGCTCATAATGAAGTGCGAGCACTTCATTCTTCACTCGGAGAGGTCGCATAGTGGTCTAGTGCACCGCCTTGGAAAGGCGGCATACTCGAAAGGGTATCGAGAGTCCGAATCTCTCCCTCTCCGCCAAAGTGAAAAGCTCAGTTAAAGACTGGGCTTTTTGCTTTGGAAAGAAGAGATTCGGACTAGGAAAGGGGTCGGGAAAACACTTGTTTTCCCGTAGAGGAGAGCAGCGAATGAAATGAGCGATGAGAACCTGTGAATGTTCTGGGAGAACATTCACGTACCACGTGCAAGCATGCCATTATCAATGGGTTCTCATCCCGTTCGATTCCTCTCCCTCTCCGCCATAAAATACATACCCATCTATCACTAGTCCTCGGTACAATAATGTACCTGCGGAGTCGTTCCAGACGGGTATGTATTTTTAGGTACACATTCACCAACTTGCTTGAATTCTTATTGCGCCTGAATTCCACCACCTCCAGCTGGGCCACCACCCATACCGCCAGGAAATGCAGGGTTAACCATAATACGAGCAGCCACAGTTGAATCTGACGTATCAGGAGTAATCACAACTGAATCCCCTGATTGAATATCGCTCACACTCGCAGTTGCACCACTATTCGTTATTACTGTAGCACTCGTAATCGACAGGGTTTGATCAGCATTCGTCCGTGAATTTGTGACAGTAATACTTGAATCACTCACTGCTGAAACCGTCCCAAATACACCACCTCGTCCCCGACGCGCACCGCTCGGCACTCCACCAGCTGCTGCACCACCATTAAATTGTGGCACCGATGCATTTGTAGTTACCACAGCTTTGGCAGTAGTTGTTTTGCGCTTCTGATACTGCACACCACTCATAAACGCAACTCCAGCAATAACTGCCACAACAACACCAGTAATCACCGGTTGGGTCATATATTTTTCGACTGACGCAGATTTTCGCACTGGCCGCGCTTGATGTGATTCAGGTGTCATGTACGTACATTAATCTTGATTTAGTTTAGTCTATTACCCATTCCTGAAAATTACCTTAGAAAACCACTCATTTTTCTTTTCAATCTCTGCTACCATGGGGACATATGATTACATACTTTCAAGCAATTGTTATCGGCCTTCTGCAAGGCGTTTCCGAACTCTTCCCTGTTTCTAGTTTAGGACACAGCGTTATTCTCCCTCGCTTACTTGGGTGGAACATTCATCAACAAGATCCATTCTTCCTCACTTTTCTCGTCGCCACCCACCTTGCTACCGCAATTGTACTGGTTGGATTCTTTTGGAAAGACTGGGTAAAGATTGTCAAAGGCATGGGCCGCTCATTAGTAGAGCGCGAAGTTAAACCGAGTAATCACTACGCTAAACTTGGTTGGCTCCTCATGGTTGGAACAATTCCTGCAGGCATTCTCGGTCTCTTACTCGAGGAACCACTTCGCGCTGTTTTTGCCTCAGCAACATCTGCAGCATTTTTCCTCATGCTCAACGGATTACTTCTCTATGGCGCTGAACTCCTCCGTCGAAGGGCTCCAAAAACAGCAGATAGTGGTGATTCTGACGTTCGCCTCTCCAAAGTGAGCTGGGCTAAATCATTTGGAATTGGTGCCATACAAGCCATAGCACTTATCCCTGGATTTTCCCGTTCTGGTGCAACAATGGGTGGTGGCTTACTCGTTGGCCTGTCTAACGAAGATGCAGCTCGTTTCAGCTTTTTAATGGCTACTCCAATTATTGCTGCAGCTGCCATCCTGAAAGTTCCAGATCTCTTTAAACCAGAAAATAGCAGTCTCTTAGGACCTGCTATTGTTGGTGCTCTCTGTGCCGGTGTAACCGCCTATCTCTCAGTAAAATTCCTGATGCGTTACTTTGAGACAAATCGCCTCACACCATTTGCAATTTATTGTGTATCCGCTGGAGCGTTACTCTCCCTTTACTTCTTGATCTTCGGTTGATTTCTTTGGAGCTCCTTGGAACCAGGCAAAAATCAAACATGCCAATCCGAGAATAAATGTTCCAATGGCGTGTTTGGAGTGAATTACAATTGATCCCGCATCATGCCCTGGGAAAAACGATGGAAGCTGATTTGCTTGGTCAGTTCCGTAAATATAGCTAACTACAAAGAAAAGTATTCCGAGGATAACTGCACCAATTGTAAGTACCTTCGCTGTTTTCATAATTTTTAATTACGTTATTTAGACCTTATGATAAACCACTCTTGTGAAAGTGGCTAGTTTTAACTATATTCTCCACATACTAACTTACACCTATTACAGAGTACGAGCAGACAATTGAGTACATCTATAACCGAATTCCCCGAGGAAATCAGGTTCTTTTTTCGGGCGGTCGTGGTTTAGCGCGGGCAAAACATTTCTTTTCCCTCCTCGGAAATCCTCAAGACAAGATCAAAGCCGTTCACGTTGCCGGCACTTCAGGCAAAGGCTCAACCAGCTATCTGATTACAAAACTCCTCATGGCGCAGGGGTTCAAAGTTGGTACACACATGTCTCCACATATATTAGATCGTCGAGAACGGATGTTAGTTAATAACACATACATCGGTGAATCTGATTTTGTACAACGGTTTAAACGAATCCTTACTGCTGCTGATCAAACAGAAAAAGATGGTTTTGGCGGTGTAAGTTTGTTTGAATATATGCTCGCAATTGCCTACGTAACCTACATTGATGAAAATGTTGATTATATGGTTATTGAAACTGGTCTTGGAGGCAAATTTGATGCCACTAATAGTATTTCGCGCGAAGATAAACTGGCAATAATTACGCGAATTGGTCTCGATCATACTTCGATACTAGGCAAAACATACACTGCAATTGCCAAGCAAAAAGCAGGCATTATTGGCATGAACAACTGTGTAATCACGATTACGCAACCAGAACGCGTACTTACCGTTTTTAAAGCTGCTGTTGCTGAAAAAAATGGAACACTCCAGGTAATCAATACAAGTGATATACAACACATTAACACAACGAGTGAAGTCACTTCATTTCACTATCTAGGCAAACCATACGAACTAGGATTACTCGGAACACATCAAGTTGAAAATGCGTGTATTGCTCTTTGTGCGCTTAAAACACTATCTCAAAGAGATGGGTTCGTAATTCAAGAAGAAGCTGTTAAGAATGCATTAAAAACTGCATCCCTTCCTGCCCGCCTTGAAAAACGTAGCTATGTTGGTACGCCAATTTTTCTTGACGGTGCGCATAATCCCCAAAAAATGCGGGCACTTATTAAAAGTCTTAAAGCAATACTACCAAATCAAAAGATACATTTCCTTGTTGGTTTTAAGGCAGGTAAAGAGTGTGAAGAAATACTACAATGTATTATTCCGCTCGCAAAACACATTACCGTAACACGATTTTCTCGACCAATTTCAGGACACATTCTCTCAGTTGAACCAACTCAATTTGTCAGTTTTTTTGAAAAAATGAAATTCAGTAATTACACACTTGTTGAGGATGCCCAACGTGCCCTGGATTCGGCAGCAAAAGGTGAACTATTAGTAATCACAGGATCACTCTATCTTGCAAGTGAAATAAGACCTTTTCTTACAGAGTATCAACCGATAACGGACCCGGACCAGACCCAAATATCCCGATCACAAACGCTTTGATTTGCGAACGATCTATCGGACCATATACCCGAGAATCAGTACTATGATCTCGATTATCACCAACAACAAAGAACTCGTTATCTTTTAACGTATACGGTTGACCTTGATACGGAACAATCGTTCCAGGCACTCCTTCAACACGCTTAACAAAGCGAACTGAAGACGCTCCTTCATATTGAACAATCACAATATCACCCACATGTGGTGTAAGAATTCGTGCGCAAATCAAACAAACTGGTAAACTTTCTCCGTTACTCAATGTAGGATCCATGCTATGTCCATCGACCCTAAAAATAGTGAATACGGAACTATTTATCACAACGAAAACTACTCCTGCAAAAAACAATCCCCCAAAAACTCTATACGCATATCGAAGTAAGCGAAACCAGCGATTAAAAATTAATCTAGTCTGCATTTGGATCCTTCACTTTGATCATGAGTTTTGCCAACTCATTCGCCAACAACCCTACGTGATTTAGGAACGTGGCCGGATCAATAATATCTTCACTCGAATTCAAGTACCATTTAGGAATGTACCATGGAGCACCGTTGAATCGAGCCAGCCATTGCTCTGTTACACCAGCAGCAAGTGCATACGGCACGTAGGTATAAAATAAGCTACCCTGACTGCCTTCTGCACCAATTTGATGTGGGGAAGAAAGGTATGAAGTAAACGCAGCACACTCGGTAATATATGCAGCAGCATCCGGAGTAAAGAGCACAACAAATGCTGCTCGACGATAAATATACAACCCTGATACGAACACTCCAATACCGAATGGAAACAACACAGGATACTCAGAAAGCCACCCAAAAGCTGAAATGAGAACTAATAGTAATCCAACAGCTTGAGCAAGTATTCCAATCGTTTTAAATCGCACATGGGCAATACGCGGATTCTCGGTAAAAAATCGTCGAGAGTTAAATGTATTGTAAATTTCGACATAAAGCTGACTTACTGCAGCAGAAAATAACTCTCTATTTAATGTTTCAATAAGTTTATGGAGATACGTAGGCCGAGTATCATCAGGAAATAAGATCGTGAGCCAACCCACTTCATACGACTCTAAACCTTCTTTCAGACTTGTCCGCGCAAATACCACACCTTCAGGATGCTCAATAATCTGAAGATAGCCTCGATCAGCTAAACTAATCAGAAATGAAACAAAATCAATCGGCTCAATAGTGCTATGGTGCAGGATTGCTAACTGAATAGGACTTAATCCAAGTGGTGGAATATTCAATTGTTGCGAAGCAAACCAAGGCGGCCTACGCAGTGCACGGTGCATCATCCACCATGCCAACCCCAAGATAAGAAGGGCTAGGATAATACCTAAAAAAATTGAGATTCGATGTACACCGCTTCGGATGTACCAACTAATCCCTGGGTGAAAATAACCCGAAGAAGGCGTAAGTACAAGCGTTGTGTACGATTCCGGAGAATATCCTGCTGAATTAATCAGCAGTGTCGTGCCTGCTGGCCAACTATATTGCACTGTATCATTACCCTGAATAGAAATTAAACGAGGTATAACTGTACTATGCGCATCACTGGAAAACTGAAGTGTAAGATTAAGCGGAGTAGTCTCCGAATCAAGTGTTGGACTAATTAAGGGAAGTTTAATTGTTCCGTCGGTAGCTAATCTGGCAATCGTGTGACCTGACTGAATAATATCCCCAACCGATGTTACTTGAAGCGGGGTAGTATCTGAAACATCAAATGGTTCTACTCTACTATTCCAAGCAACAAAACCGACGACAACAAATACAGCGCATGCCAAAGCAATGCTAATACGTAACTTTACTTGTGTTGAGATATGAGGTTGAGTTGTCACACTGTATTCCTATCTATAGTTTACAACACTACTGTCATTTCTCGAAGGATGTGCTACTATCGGTGCGATGCAATATCAAATTCTCCTCTACTACAAATACGTTCCAATTGACGACCCAACTGCGTTAATGGACTCTCAACGCCAACTTTGTTCCAAGTTAAATCTTAAGGGACGCATTATTATTGCAACCGAAGGAATTAACGGAACAGTTGAAGGTACTTTTGAAGATACAGAACTCTATGTTCAGGAACTAACCCAAGATCCACGTTTTACCGATATTCACTGGAAAAAAAGTGAAGGAACTGGAAATGCATTTCCTCGACTTTCGATTAAGGTACGCAGTGAGATTGTAAGTAGTCACCTAGGCGAACGTGACGTTGACCCTACCAAAACTACTGGAAAATACCTTTCACCCGAAGAGCTTCATCAATGGTTTGAGAGCGGAAAGCAGTTTTCTATTGTTGATATGCGAAACGACTACGAACATCGCGTTGGCCACTTCGAAAATTCAATGCTCCCCGAGCTTGCCAATTTCCGTGATCTGCCAGAAATACTCAATTCAATCGAACACCTACGAGACAAACCTGTCCTTACAGTTTGCACAGGCGGAGTACGATGTGAAAAAGCCTCAGGATTTCTTGTTACTCAAGGTTTTACTGATGTATATCAACTTCAGGGTGGAATAGTTTCTTACATGGAAAAATTCCCAAACAAGAATTTTCTCGGAAAGCTGTATGTATTTGATGGTCGCATAGTCATGGGCTTTGGCGACGATGCCGCAGATGATTATGTAATGCTTGGTCGCTGTGATCTCTGCGATACCCCATCAGAGCGCTACGTAAATTGCGCTAATCCAACCTGTCACAAACATTTCATCTGCTGCACAAACTGCGCTCCAGAGATTAGCGCTGCATTTTGCTCAGAAGAGTGTAGCGAAAAGATTCGCGCTACTGCGTTAGTTTAAATACATACCAGCCATTCTGGGCGTATATAACTTGATATTTCTCTGTCAAAACTGAGAGATCGATACCATACTGTGCAAGTTCTACATCACTGAGCACTAAATGAGTAAGTCCATACTGTTTAATGAGTTGCTCAGAATCAATTGCACCAGTAAGTATGTCTGCTCGCGCATTCATTTCGGGAGTATATTGGATACCATACGACCAGAGCCAGCCATCGTAGCCAACCAAAATTGCACGTCCTGTAAGCGTCGGAACAATATTATTGTGCTCAGACATAGTTAATACACGCGCATTTATTGGAAGAACACTTCGCAAATCTGCAGCGGTTTGAATATCTGATTTAGTGAAAAGTGCATAGCTTTGCTCTGGACGAGTTTCACGCACAACTGCCAGAATTCCACTTCCTGTAAGCAATATAAACACAAGGAATGCAATCGGTGCTAATTTTCGATCCCAAATTTTCACTAAGATCCAAGCTGTCGGAATCATAAGTCCCCAATATGCATACAGGAGAATCTTCATGTTATCGAAGTCGTTTGGCTGAAATATACGCAGATTGGCAGCTATCGCAATAATGACTGATGCACTTACTAATACTGTCAGATAGCGATTTTTGATTCGCCAAAGTACCCAAGGAACCGCAATGAGCAATGGCAACTCTAATCCAATATTTCGCCACCAAAATTCGAGAACTGTCTGACTCGCAGGACGCATCCAGCCAGTATACCAGCGCCCAAAACCATCATGGTATGTAGATATAAACTGCCACCAAAGCTGCGGCAACGCTATTACAACGAGTACTAGTATTGCTACATACCAGTGCCGCGGCGTACCATCGCGACGTAGGAGAAGCGCCACAGAAAGGAGCCCCCAAATGAGCAGAACCACAAAGAACGAATGTACGTGCAAAAGTGGTAACAAACCTGTTAAAACTGCTGCAACCCAAAGAGAATACCCTGATTTATGCGACTCTTGAATAGTCTTTATTAAGAGTAAGATGATCAACATTGCAACTGCAAAACCAATTTCAAACGATCGCTGCGGTAGAAAATGTGAAGTTACTGGGTTTGCAAAATTGAGGAATTTATCCCCCATATTCGTGTAATCATTTAGTAGCACCGCTTTTGTCCCTTGTATGCCGTACTGCTGAAACATCTCAACTAATCCCCAACTACTCCCTGCAAATAAAAAGAGGAGGAGCTGAAGAACCGCAACCTTTACCCGTTTAGTTACTGCATAGACTACTTGTACAGACAAATAGCATCCAGATAGAAAGAGAAGAATGTTAGGGAGAAAAAGTGACAACTGCCACGAGACCCCTAACCGCAGTAATACTCCAGAATAGAAATCAACAAGAAACGGGTAACTTAGTGAAGATTGATAGAATATTGGGAAATAAAGTGGAACATGATCCTGGTACGCAACACTCGACATAAGTGTCATATGGAGTGGAGTATCGCCCCAGCTATACCCTGGTACATACCACGCCCCCGCGTCACCAATTCGTAATGCGTGCAAACTGTACAAATAGCCTGCTAAAATCACAAATGTGATACCGAATATCCACCAAGAATATTTAGCCTTTACTCGAGGTTCATGATACTTTCGCCACCCAAGTACCGAGATTACAAGGAGTAATATATAACTTAACGCAATCCCTATTCCAATATTTGTTGGAAGCGCAAAGAGGAACGAACTCCAGGCAGCCAACACAATACCAACTACTCCACCAGCTACCCAACGTAACCACACAGAAAAAAAGGGTACACACCACGACAGAATAGTGTATCCTGCAGACAGAGAGAGTGCAAAGAAAAGTAGGCCTAACATCCTTACTATCATAGCGTGTTATCAACACATTTCGTATGGCAGACTCGAAAATAAGTGAAGAAATCAAAGAACGCCTCCCGGTAGAGCAGCTCATCGGCCAATACGTACCTCTGAAAAAAGCGGGTCGTATCTATAAAGGCCTCTGCCCATTCCACGGCGAGAAAACCCCTTCGTTTACGGTTAGTCCGGAACGCGGTGTCTTTAAGTGCTTTGGTTGTGGTAAAGGCGGTGATATTTTTGACTTTATTATAGAAATAGAAGGTCTAACGTTTCCTGAAGCTGTAAAACTGCTCGGAGATAAAGCCGGGGTTGAGGTTCCTGAGTGGAAACCAACTGGACAGAATGGGAGTACTCCAAGTGGGCCAAATCGTGCACGATTATTTGAAGTTACAAGTTTCACAAGCAGACTTTGGAACAGTATTCTAACCAAGCATCCTAAAGCTGAACATGCGCGCACATATCTTGCTGGACGTGGACTCACCCCAGAAACCATTGCCACTTTCCAAATTGGATACGCCCCCTATGGCTCTGCAACAGGAACCTCACTGCAACAGGCAGGTTTTAGCCGTACCGAACTTCAAGCCGTTGGTGACCCTACCAAATTTCAAGATCGGATCACGTTTCCAATTGCCGATTTAACTGGCAAAATTGTTGGATTCACTGGCCGTTTACTTGAAACAAAAGATGACCCACGGGGAGGAAGTAGTCGTGGACCTAAATACTGGAACACTCCTGAGACATCAATTTTCGTAAAGAGCCGGACACTTTACGCACTCCATCTCGCCAAGCAAGAAATCAATAAAAAGGGCTTTGCAATTTTGGCTGAAGGCCAAATGGATGTCGTTATGCTCCACCAGCATGGATACATCAACACAGTAGCTTCGTCAGGCACAGCGCTAACGATAGAACAGCTCAAATTAATTGGAAGGTTTGCCCCTGCAATTGTTTTTGCATATGACGGCGATAGTGCTGGAATAGAAGCCACAAAGCGAGGCTTAGAACTTGCACTTCAACAAGATCTCACACCATATGTCATTAGTATTCCTAATGGTAAAGACCCTGCTGAATGCTTGCAAAAAGACCCAGAACTCTGGAAAAAGGCCTACGAAAATCGGCTGCGTGGTCTTGATTGGGTAGTAGAAGAAGCCCTAAAAAACGCTCCTCGCCCCCTTCCACCAGAAACTAAAAAGGCCCTTGCGAAAGAATTAATCCAATGGCTTACTTTTGTATCCGATCCAACCGAGCAGGCAGATTGGTTCCTACGCCTTGCAGCTAAACTGGAAACAAATGAACAAAATCTACGCGAACTTTTCCGTCGCATCAAACCTAATGCTCCTCTTGCTGCAAGTCGCGAACAGGTAACTTCAAACCAACCTACAACAGATCCATCTCTTCACTCGCTCGTTGATACATCAATTGCGATACTTTTAACGTTTCCTGAAACATATCCAGTACTTAAAACCCAGTTTTCTGGTCCAGCAATTGTCTCGCACAATCCCCTATTCACAAAACTTATTCCTCTCATTCAAAATATCCCTGCAGACAGTAGTTTAGAGCAAAATATTGAATCTCATTTAAATGACGATGAGCGCAAAGAAGTGGCTTTACAAAGTGAGGGATTACTAGTACAATACGGTGACATTGAGTTATCCCCTTCATGGGCGATTACAGAACTCAGCCTCATACTCCAGCGCATCAGGACAGAGTCCCGCGACCAGGCGAAATCCGCCATATCTGAGGAAATTCAGCGTGCACAACAACTCGGCGACGTCGAAAAAATAAAAAGTCTCTTTCAGGAACTACAAAATCTGATATATTAAATCTGTACGGCTCTGCCGTCTGTATTTATTTCTCTACCCTGAAAAGACGGCTCCCTAACCACTAGTTTCTTCATATGACTAAACGCCCACCTAAAGCGTATATCGAAGAACGTCTCGATTACGTCCCAGCACTGCGCGACTTGCTCAAAAAAGGCAAAGTTCACGGTTTTATCACTGCCAAGGAAATTATCCAAGCGTTCCCAGAATTTGAAGATGACGTTCCACAGATGGACGCTTTTTTCAGTTACTGTTACGACCGCGGAATTGAAATTCAAGAATCGCCAAATCGCCTTCTACAAATGCCGACTGGCGCACCTGTAAAAGCTACAGCTGCTGGTAAAAAGAAAACTGCTCGCGCCAGTGTTCAATTCAACTCACTAGTTGATGAAGGTCCTAGCACCAAAGAACTTGAAGCAGCTGATGAAGATGTGCCAAACCTTTCAGACGACTCAGTTCGCATGTACCTACGTGAAATTGGTCGTATCCCTCTTTTGAACACTGAAGACGAAATTAAGCTTGCAAAGCGTATTGCACACGGTGATCAAATTGCCAAAAAGAAACTAACCGAAGCCAACCTTCGTCTCGTTGTTTCTATCGCGAAGAAATACATTGGACGCGGACTTTCACTCCTTGATCTTATTCAAGAAGGAAACCTTGGTCTAACTCGCGCTGTAGAAAAGTTCGATTACACCAAAGGGTTTAAGTTCTCCACGTATGCTACCTGGTGGGTTCGTCAAGCTATTACTCGAGCAATTGCTGACCAGGCTCGAACAATTCGTATCCCAGTCCACATGATCGAAACGATCAACAAGTTGATCCGCGTCCAGCGCTCACTTGTTCAGGAACTTGGTCGCGAGCCAACCCCTGCTGAAATCGCCAAGGAAATGGAGATTGACGAAGACAAGGTAAACCATATCATCAAGATTTCTCAAGAAACAGTTTCTCTTGAAGCTCCTGTTGGTGAAGAAGAAGACTCTCGCCTCGGTGACTTCCTTGAAGACAAAGAAAGTCTCTCCCCTGAAGAAGCTGCAATTTACGAGTTGATGAAGGGTCACGTTGAAGAGTTCCTTGATGTTCTTCCTCCTCGTGAACAAAAGATTCTCCGCATGCGTTTTGGTCTTGAAAACGGCCGTTCACACACTCTTGAAGAAGTTGGTCAAGAATTTGGCGTAACACGTGAACGTATTCGTCAGATTGAAGCTAAGGCGCTCAAGAAACTTGAAAAGCACGAGCTTTCATCCAAGCTACGCGACTACCTATAGAATGCTTCAAGGGGAAGGACTTTCGTCCTCCCCCTCGACGACGCACAGAGTGCGTCTGCTCCCCCTCCTAAAGTGAAGAAAATACCAGGAAGTAAATTCCTGGTATTTTCATGTATAGTAGCTTTAGAAACATAAAGATTATCAATGCTCGGATCACTTTCAGGAACAATAACCGCACGGCTCGAACAACGCATCCTCGTCGAGGTAAACAGAGTTGGGTATTGGGTTTTTACAGGTTCATGGCAACCAAACGGTGAAATTACCTGCTACATTCACCACCATGTCCGTGAAGATGCCTCGGTCCTCTACGGCTTTTCAGACATCCAAACACTTCAGCTCTTTGAGCAGCTGATTAGCATTAGTGGAATTGGACCAAAGGCCGCTCTCGCCATTCTTTCTCTCGGAAGTAACGACAGTATCCGCACAGCAATTGCACAAGGTGATAGCGGATTCCTTTCGATGGCACCTGGTATCGGTCAAAAAGCTGCCCAAAAAATCATCCTCGAGCTTAAGGGTAAACTTCCTGAGTTAAGCGATGTCAGCAGCACACACCAAGATGTAATCGCTGCACTCGAATCTCTTGGGTATAAAGCCAACGATATTCGTGCATTTGTAAACGAAATGCCGGCAGGAGTTACTGATCTTAACGACCAAATTCGCTGGACCCTCCAGCAGCTAGCGCGTTAATTTTTTGGCGGTTCAACGAGTGAGAGTAATCGCTCTTCTTCAATGTATCCACCATTTTCCAGAAGAATTTTAATCCAGGCGTTGTACGGAGCAAAACCCTTCTCTTCTCGAAGTGTGACACGTGTATGTAACCTCCCAAGTTTTGACAATCCTACATCATCAACCATTTCAGTAAATACTGGCAAGGGAAATGAATCATCAAATAATTCAACAATCTCGGGATATTTTAATGTAAACTTTGTAAAATAGCCAAAGTAATATTCGGCCGGGCGCGGAATACGCCCATACTCATTTACAATGTTAGTCGCAAAAAGCGTATTTCCGGCAAAAACTTCATGCATTGCCTCACCTAGCGCATCGAATTTGTCAGCAAACTGTACAACATAGGCTTCCAACGAATTTGGCTCAGCAGCATCCCTCAACAGATCTTCATACGAATACGGTGACAAATCGAGTGAATACTTGTGAGAAACTTTTTTAATAGCTTCTTGCTCCATTTGTTTCACATCAGCCATCTGCTCAGCGGTCATTTTGCTTTTGTTCCCCGCCTGCACATCACCCATAATAATCTCAGCATCATCATGCACAAGCGCTAGTAACACCGCACGCTCAGGATTAAATCGAGACCCAAAAATAGTCCCGGCGTACGGTGCAATTGTTTCGACAATCCACGCAACTCGCTGAGAGTGCGTCAGTAAATTAGTCCGGTAGTACATCTGATCGTACAAACTATACCGGGTAATAGAAGTCAGTGCTTCTAGCCGATCTGTTTGTGCGCTCAAAACATCAGTAAATGATCCCATACACTCGTATTAATACTGCTCTTCCCAGTACTGTACACTAAGCGCTTGTGCCACACCACTTGCCCCAGCAAATGAGGCTGCTGTTCGAGTAGAATTATAGGTTAAGGTCAACCCAAAACCAGTATTTATATTCATTGGCCCAGCTGAAATAAGTGCTCCATTCACATTTATTGTCTGGGCACTGCTAAAATTTGTACTACCGGCTGCATAAAATACCCCATTAATATTCCACGTACCATAGCCATTATTTATATTATTTGAAACGAATATTCCTGCCTGACCAGTTCCAGGGTCATTCACGTTGATTATCGCATTGGTTGCCGAGTTATTAATTCCCAAACTTCCTGCAATGATCAACATCCCACTAATGTTAACTGTTTTATTCTTCATCCAGTTTCCAATATTCACATCTCCAGTAATATACGTAACAGGACCTGGGAAGTTAACTGTTGCACCTCCTGTAGAAACTGCAGTTTGGAACTGCGCAGCAGTGTACTTTGTAGTGTAATGAGTTGAGTAATAGGTAAAGTCAAAACTTGGAGCAGTAATTGTAGATGGCGCTGCTTGACACCCACCAGCTGGAGTTGGCGAACACGACGAAGCAAATACACCACCAGAATTTTGTAATGTAGTTTGATTAGAATTATATGGACCAGGAGTTTTAATCACTCCTCCATTCAAATTAACTGTTGTTTGATTAAACGTAATCCCGCCACCGGCGTAAAAATCACCCCCAGCAATCGAAAAAGTACTTCCGGGATTATTTACTGCTATCGCTGCACCCGAAAACATAGCTGCCGTTCCCGTTGGACTTACCCCTCCACCAGCTACTGCACCTTCAAACACCGTCGCAACTACTCGACGCTTACTAACAAATACACCATTATCGCTAGTACCGGTCACATCAATTGTCCCGTACCCACCTCCTCCTACTGAACTCTTCATCGTAACTGTATAACCCTGATTTGTTGCTGGAGCATTCGTGGCCGTATAGGTTACATTTAACGTTCCTGCTGCAAGAGCAGTTTTATACGCTGGAGTTGTATTAATTCTCCAGAGTGCATCTTGAACACCACCTTCCGAAACATAGTATGCAGTTACACTTTCCTGTTGTGAGCGGGAAATTTTTGATTCAAGTGTTGAAACTGTTATGAGCGCACCTACACCAAACATTGAGACTCCTAATAATACGAGAATTGTTGCCAATGCATAGCCTGGTTTTCGCTTTTGAAATTTCATCATGGATTCCTCCCTAATGGGGTATTTCGCCCGAGAACTGTGGTTCGAACTGTAAAGGTTTGGTTAAACGAATCAACAGTATTTATCTGAATTTGAAGAAGATTATCTCCATAAAAGATAAGATTCTGCACATGATCAGCTACGTCTGTAGTTGAAACTACACTTGGTGTCGGACTAATTCCACCCGTTCCAACTGCGTTCCAAACTACGCGATGATTTGGGTCATAGTTAAACGCATATTGCTTAATATCAAGCTTAAGCGTCCCGTTTACCACATAATACCGTCGGTAACTCAGATCGTTCGCGTTACCATCCTCAAATTCGATGCCATTTGGCTGAGCAATACTATTATCGTTAATCGTAGCCGGAAATACAGTAACCACATCGTTAGTCTGGCGAAGTTCACGCGACAAGCGGTCAATAATAATTCGACCATTTTGAGCGATTTCTGCGCGAGACTGATCCAAGTTAAGTGACTTACGAAACAAGGTATATGTAGCTGTACTAATACCAACGAGAATACCTGAAATCAGTAGAGCAATAATAAGCTCTATGAGCGTGAAGCCAGGTTTTCGCACCCTATTTATTGTAGTCATAGGTAGAAAGTACATAGGAACGGTTCACACTTCCTTCAGACCAATACACGGTTACTGTGAGGCGTTTTAACCCAGTATCAGTGCCTGAAACTGCATACGAGGAATTTATATAATCAATAGTAGTACTACGCTGAAACAAACTATATACAGTTCCAGTTGAATTTGGCACAGTGGCTTTTGCTTCATAGGTACCAGCAGTAAGCGCCGAATAGGC
The DNA here is from genome assembly GCA_903834195.1 of uncultured Candidatus Berkelbacteria bacterium. Lineage (GTDB taxonomy): Bacteria > Patescibacteriota > UBA1384 > CAILIB01 > CAILIB01 > CAILIB01. Next base: position 21,188 of record CAILIB010000045.1, read on the forward strand.
CAGCGAACGTAATGTTTCCATTTGTTCTTCGGCCAAAAAAGCAGCGTCGGTCTGGTAGCTACTCTGATTTAGCAAGCGTCGGTTAATCGGAAAAATCTGCAAAATTGAAAGCATTCCTACAGAAAAAAGTGAGAGTGCAATGAGTAATTCAACAAAGGTAAAACCCCGGCGACGCATTAGAACTCCGACTGGTTATTAATCACTGCACCCGATGGTCGAATATCAATTTCTCGACTTCGATTTCGTATCGTGTCGGTCAAAATAATGTTACCCGAAAAATTAGGGACTCCTGACGTTGCAAATTGAATATCACTATTGCCACTAAAATTTACTGCAGAAATAGTAATATTTGAAGGAAGTGTAAGCGTATTTTGGGTTGTTTTTGTCGAATTTGCAGAATTAAACAAATAGAGCGGAACCGTAGTGCCGTTTGTAGTAAACGTCACTCCATACAACTTTTGTTCAGTAACCGTTTTCTGTTGTGCACTTCGGACGAAATCGGCTACCTGCGCCACTGCAGAGTTTAACTCAAGCTGAGAAAGAATAAGCTGGTATGTAGGCACAACAAAAGCACCAACCAGTGCAAGAATGCTCGTTACAATGAGGAGCTCAATGAGTGTAAGTGCTGGTCGCCTGGACCGCGTATAAACCATTAGTAATTCACTTTCTTTATTGTACAGTTTACGCAGTACCCCGGAATATTCGGCTCGTCCTGGTGTGGAATACACGGGCCAGAAATACAGTAGAAAACAGTACTATCGGATACGAAGGTTGGGAAAAGTATTGGATCAGCACACGTAGAAGCGGGATCACCCGTACCACAAAGGTGGTAGCTAATCTGATATACCTGCTGTCCATTGTATGGCCACGCGTCGTAATCGAACTGTCCGTGAGGCCACACACTCGTTGGCCACACTTGATTTGGCAAATACTTTTCAAGTCCTGGTGGCATACCGCGAGACACATCAGCTGGATACGTATAGTTATGATCTTCGGCATACTGTGTAGTCGCAGTTGCTAACGTATTAAGCTCGGTAGTAACTCGAGTTAGTTTCGAGTTAGCTTGATACCTAATTACGCCAAGCACAGCTAAGGTAGCCAGTATCGCAATAATTGCAATAACTATAATAAGTTCAACGAGCGTGAATCCCCTCTTTGTGTGCATTTTTCGTGCGAATTTGCGACGTAACAGACTAGTATTAGTATATACTCCAAACCTGTTATCTGCCATACTCATTCATGATAAAACGGGTCAAAAAATACACATATGGAAGCACAAACGTACGATACACTCATCATTGGCGGAGCTTGCGCTGGCCTTGCAGCTGGAACCTACGCTGCCCGCCGAGCTATGAAAACACTTATTGTCACAAAAGACATTGGTGGCCAAATTGCTACCACACCAAGTGTGGAAAACTACCCAGCAATTGATTTTGTTACCGGCCCACAACTTGCTCAAGACATGATGGCTCAAGCTATGAAGTGGGGCGCTGAATTACAGTACGATGAGATCTCCAAAATTGAAAAGCGAGGCGAAAAAGACTTTGTCGTGACTGGTGACAAAGGTACCTATGCTTCAAAGTCATTAATTCTGGCTTACGGCAAAACTCCACGCAATCTCGATGTTCCCGGTGAGAAAAAGTATGCCGGCAAAGGAGTTTCCTACTGTGTAACCTGTGATGCCCCATTATTTCGCAACCGTACAGTTGTGGTTGTGGGCGGCGGTAGCTCAGCACTAGAAGGTGCACTCATCCTGAGTAAAGTTGCCAAAAAAGTGTACATCGTTCACCGTCGCGACGAGTTCCGTGGTGAAGAAGTTTTGGTGGCACAAATGAAGGCTGAACCTAAAATTGAAATGGTACTCTCATCGGTAACTCAAGAAGTGGTAGGAGACGGTCAGTATGTTACCGCATTACGAGTGCAAGATGTGAAGGACGCCAGTATCGTTCGAGATATTCCGGTAGACGGTGTATTCGTTGAAATTGGCTTTATTGTAAACAGCGCTCTGATTAAAGAACTGGTTGATTTGGACCGCCTGAATCAAGTAATTACAAACAAAAAAATGGAGACCTCCACTTCTGGCGTATTTGCCTGCGGAGATCTCACTGACAGCCCGTATAAACAGGCTGTTATTTCGGCTGGCGAAGGTGCCTCTGCTGCCTTAACTGCCTATTCATATGTGAATGATGGCAAGGCAGCTGGTGTTGATTGGACGTCACATCCTACTTCGTAAACCCTACTTCAACCGATCTTCCTGCACCTCTTCAAGCTTTTCAAAAACAAGTTGAATTAACTCTTTCGGATCAGCGTGCATGACCACATGCCCACGGCCACGATGAGCCTTATCGAGTAACATCGAGTATTCATCGGAAAGCCCACCACTATGAAGGAGGATGCCAATAACTTTATGACGCTCAAAGGCACTGGTGAATTCGTGTAAGCTTCCGATGCGCCCACTCACCTCAACCACCGCGTCACACATGTCGATGAGCAATGTGTCACGACCTGCATAGTCATAACCAGTAAAGAAGATAATGTCATGGTAATGAACCGGCAGACGGTATTTTTTTACATGTTCAAGTTCAGAATGAGCTGGCGAGAAACCAATAGTCTGGCCGTGCACTGATTTTGAACCACGCGCAGCAGCCAACGGAACGCCAGTTGTTGCACCTGTAACAAGAATGCCGCCGTGCTTGGCAATTTCGCGACCAACTTCAAAGGCAAGGTGCTCACCTTGGTCTGCTGCATGGCCTGCTGCTGCGCCTGATATTGCAATTTTAGGATCGAATAGCATAAGAATATTTAGTAATTTTGTATTTTATAAAACACATTGAACATTTGGATCATTGAGCGACGCTGACTTTCATCCACAATATCATTAGCACACGCCAAGATTAGCTGCATTGCCATTACCGAATTTCCTGAAAGTCCTAACAACCTCGTTAGCATGTACTTTACATTCACCGGTGTCGCAATAAGTTCTGCTACAGGCGATGAGTTAAGAAAAACTCGTATTGTGCGCTTAAATTCAACTTGTTCATCAAGCGTGAGAGTTTTATAAAATATTGTTGTTTTAACTTCAAGATTTTCTGAAGATATTAATGATGGAGTCCAGTTGAGAGTTAGCCAATTCAAGATTTTTTGACGTACAGGACTAGTTACAGAATAATTTACCTGGAAACTAGTTAGAGACTCTTTTAGTTGATTATCAAACATTTGTTTCCAAACTAGGTCATCAAAAAACTCAAGATTAGCTACAGCTTTTTCAAACGATATAGCATCAATAATTTCTAGACTGGTTAGGAACCCAATAAGCAGCTCCGCTTTTTCAGCATAATTTACTGGATCAAGTATTTTTGCAATAAACTCTGTTGGAAAAATCTTTAAACTTGCCAATTGGTCAGATTGAACTGTTACTTCTGAACCTAGTAACTCTCTTCCATCTGTAATTGCACGACTATCTGCATCGTAAATTGATTGCATAACCGAACGTACAAGATCACGCTTTACAGGCTCAACCGTACTATTAAGAAGTGTATGCGCATACACTATCCGTTGGATATATTTAGGAGCAATAAACAGTGAAATACTTGAGTACCATATCTGCATCAATTTACGGGACCACGCCGAATAATTAAGCGCTGCGGGATTGATAACAAGATCTGGAAATCGCTTAATATAATTTGAACAAACTGACGAACTTGAGTATTTTGCAAGCGCAGTTAACATTTCCACCTGATCGATTGGTGGAAGAGTTGTAGCAATGTTTGAACCTACCACCTGTAAATCTTCCCCAATTTTTTCGAAAAAATAATCAAGCACTACCAAGGCAGAGTATCGCACTGTTATGTACTCACTTTCAGGAAGTGCACGAACGTATTCAAGCACCTGGTCACGTGGTGGCCCAGTTATTACCCAATCTATGATTGAGGTTGTTAGTTCTGATAGTTCTTCTTGAATTTCCATATCAAGGGGTTGCGTTTCTTGTTAGAACTTCTTCTGGGTCTGACCAAATGCCTTTGAGAGTTTTTCCGATATCAAGTGCCTTAAACGCGTTTACTAAAGCCTTAACTTCTTTATCTTCCTTGGTTTTATCTTTATCATTTAATTCAGCCTGAATATCTTGAATCAGCGCCTTATCAGTAGGACTACAAATGGTCAAAATACCATCGAATGCTGCACTAATTGTGTCTTTATTTTCTAATCTAGGACTACTAGTAGCATCATGATACATTCGTGCAACCGAGGTAATAGACTCCAGAACATCCATTTGTCCTGCTGAAGTACTCATTTTATCTGGATGTATATGGTCACCATTCAAAACTTGCTTCTGCATTTTCTTATCTCCTTTTGTGTAACCCTTTGGTTTTTTATATTCATCCTCGATATAACCACCAATATTCTTCAACTGACCTTTTAACATATCTGGATCAGTAATAGCTATCTCACCATGATGAGCCGCAGTGACAAATTCCATCGCTGAAAAAACCTTATCCTTCTTTGCTGAATCTTCCTCTATTCGCTTTCCTGAATCTACTCGCGCATCACGGAAATGCCGCTCTTTTGCAAGCTTAGAATTTGGATCATCATGATCTGCTGCTCCACTTCGATATGCCTCATTCAACTCCGACTTTTCTATGAATGCCAACTCATCCTTACTAGCTTTCATATCTCGAAGCTCTCCATCCATTTCACGAAAATGATGATCACTACTCGCCACTCTTGCTTGTGTTGAACTTTTGAGTAATTCTTCATTTTCTTTAAAGACTTCTTCATGTTTTGAATGAAACATGCTTCGTTCTATATTTTTTCGATTTGCTTTCGACCCACGTGAGAGACTTCCCTCTAAACGTGTTCTCCTTAATTTTTTCTCTTTTTCATTTTCTAATAACAAACCATACTCAGAGCTTGCTATTAGAAGTTTTTCATTCTGTTCCGGTGTACGAACGCTTTCATCAATCGCAGTTAACTTATCTATTTCAGCCATTTTACTGGCTATAGCTTTTTCAATACCTGCTAACTCATTATCGGTTGTTGAAATATCTGCCAACTTCTTGCCATCTTTCTCAATAGACTTATAATTCAACCCCTTCTTACCATACTCAACATTTTTCTCGCGCTGTTCTGTAAGCTTATGCTTAAAATCAGTTACTGAAGCAATTGGATTATTTCCTCCTTTTATGCGGCCCCAGCGCATGTCGAATTCATCTTTTGCACCCTTTTTCGCAGCATTCGTTCCATACTTAATTGCTGCTCCAGCGGTTTTATCCATAACACCCTTGAGCTCACCTGCCATCTTAAATGGAGTTGTAATTGCAAAATACAAACATGTAACACCTAACGCATAACTTATAATCCCAGATAAAAAGTTCACCGATTGCGCGGTACCAGTTGTCACATTTCCACCTACGCGGAAAAATTGAATCATCAACCATACCCAAAACGCCGAAACACAGTTCATGAATATCCAACCTTGTGCTGTTTTCCACCAACGAGTCCATACTGGTTTAAATAAATCTACCGTAATTCCAAAGAACGCGAGTGGCGCTAACGGAGTTAGTATGAAAAATACTACCGAACGGAATACAAAGAGGAATGCCAGAATAAGAATCATTACTACTACCACCAGCACAAATAAATTCAGAACTAACTGCTGCAAAATTTTATTCATGTCCGGCGAGTTTTTATCGCTATCCATGGTTAAAATTGGTGCAGAATTTATCGTATTAAGTGCAACTCCATTACACCCTTGAGTCGTACTACCCGCAGTTGTTGTAGCTCCAGCTCCAGCTCCAGTAGTAGATCCTGTTTTTGTAGTTCCCGTATTACTCGTGTTTGCAGCTGTTGGAGTAGTAGCTGTTCCTTGTGAACTTAAATTAGTAATTGAAAGCACAACGCAGTCCACAGTAAGTTCTTGATTGCCATTCAATGACGGACTCGTTATATACGTTGCAAGATTATTTGAAAACTCTATACACACCTTAGTCGCATAAACTCCGCCATATGCAAGTAGATACCCAATAATTAACGCAGGGAGGGCTTTCTTAATTGCATAGGTATTTACTTGGATTTGAAGAATATTTGCTAATGCTACAATCACAAGCATGAAAACAACAAAACTTCCAAGAATCCGAATGAGTAAATTCGCAGTACTATTAACAACTGCCAACCTATTTAGGTTGTCTATAATAAAACCTGGTGTCAGTTCTTTGGGGACAAGGTTAGCTACAAAATTACCAATTCCACTTGAACCAGTAGGTACCACATCAGAATGAAATGGCACCATCTTTGCTAATGTGTATACTCCAACTGCAAGTAGCGACTGATTTATTGTTGCACCCAACACTGCAACTGCACATATTGCACCTTGAATTGCCTTAACAATGTCAGTGCCCGAACTAGATCCGCAGTACTGATTATTTGCTGCCCCAGCTGCTGCGACTGAGTTTTGTGTTGCGTCTGCAGTTTTTGCTCCCGAAGCTAAAGCAGCCTGCATTGCTTGCACATCTGCGGCAGTTTTTGGCGCAGTCGTAGTTAGTATTGGTCCAAGTATTGTTTTAAAATCTTGGTAAAAAGCAGCAGTACTTGGGTACACATGTCCATTAACGTAACCTGGTTGAGTTTTAGATCCTGCTAAATACTCAGTCAGATTCTGAGGTTTAAATATCATCGAATTCTGACCCTGCCCAGCCCCAATCACTTTACCAAGAGCTGAAAGAACCGGACTAGCTAATGGACCCCCCAAAGTACCCAGACTTGCCCCCTGACCTGCCCAATAATCATCATATCCACCTGAATAATCTAAGTCATTTATCAGAATACTAAACGCGGTTTGAGCATTCGCATCACCGCCCATTTGAGCAATTACCTGGTTTTTTACCTTTGTATTATTTGAAAGTATCTTAAGCGCATTCACTCCTCCATACACATTTGCAATTGCAGGGATAAGGCCACTAGTAATTTTTGCCTGTACTGCAGCTTGCTGTGCTGTGTAGGAGGCAACATCTACTGTTCCATCAGATGATTTATATTTTGTCGGGTCAGCTAATGTCTTAACATCCTGAATTACATCTCTGTAGATTGTGTCGGTATTTTTTACCCACTGATACGTTGTGTCATAAATTGTATAAAATGTATCAGACTCAGGTGTAGTATTCCCATCAGGAACAAAGATTCCTAATAGCGATGTAGCCCAGCTCGATGTTTGAAACATAAACACCGAAGAAGGATCTTTTCCTTGTAATACTTTCGTGTAGTACTGATAAATATAATTGTTATTGGTCTGCAAAGAATTGTCATCTGGAGTTGTAAGATAATAACTCCTACCCAATAAAGGAAGTTGCCACTCTGTACCGTTTTTACCTCCTACTGAATTACTGTTAAATGCTGCATTGATTTGCGTTGAATACTGAGTAAATAAACCAGGAAGATCCGCCGGCATCGTAACTGTAGTATCAGCACGTACAATTTTTGGAGAATAAAAACAGGCAACCTGACTAAACGCCAGAATTCCTACAAAAATTGCAGCAATAAATCGTATTCCCCTCATATACTTCATCTTGCTCTATTGTACACTAGTAAAGCTTCGTAATACTACGAATGTCATGGCATAGAAAGCAAATACGTCTCTCGTTTTACGGAGTAAGGTACTTAGACGTCAGATGATCGCGCGCAGCAAATGCACTCGTTGCCCGCTCGGTAAAAGAACTGTCTACCTTAGCCAATTCTTGATACGTAAGCCCAAGATAATTCCATGCTTCGGCATATTGGGGGTCTAATTCGGTGGCTTTTTTGAGTGGGTATTGTGCATAGGAAAAAGACCCAGCTTGGTACAATTTCACACCTTCGATGAGCGCCTGTTTTGGATCAGCAAACTGTTGCATAGCTTCTTGCAGTTGCCCAAGTTGAATAACTGCATTGTGCTGGGCAAAAAAACTGAGTGCTGCATTTGGGTTTGTCGATGCCTGTTCAGCAAGTGCCCGATTTGTTCGAGCGGATTCTAACTCAGGATTATACGAGAGTGACTTCGTGTAATTTGCCTGTGCCTGTGCATATTGACCCGCCACAAAATCAGCGTCTGCCCGCACTGCATACCGATCAGCTATGCGCTGCTGGACTGGCTTAATAACGAGAATAGATGAAAGTATCGCAATACCGACAGTACAGGAAATAATGAGTGCCACCCTCCACCATGCCAAATGAACCGGGGCACCTTGCTTCATTCTGCCGTCGGCCAACTACTCGTGATGAGCATTCCTTCACCAACAGAAAGTTCCTGCCAAATTGCTTCACTTACAAATGGCATAAACGGATGAACTAATTTGAGAATAATGCTTAGCGTCTCCCAAAGCACCGCGCATGTTGCATCAGACACTTGATCGTCAATTTTCTGATTCTTAGCTGCTTCAACGTAGATATCAGCAAACTGGTGCCATGCAAATTCGTGAACAGTTTGGAGAGCTTGGGCAAAACGGAAGTTTTCTAAATGCTCATGTACTTCTTTGATTGCCGCTGTACGCTGTTCAATGATGAGCTTGTCTGCATCAGTGTGTTCACCATGGGTAAGCTTCTTTGGGTCGCGGTCACCTATTTGCATATCAACAAAACGGGCCATGTTCCACAACTTATTAGCAAAGTTGCGCCCACCTTTTACTTTTTCTTCTGGCATGGGAATGTCTGAGCCAGCGGCAGATCCAACAATGAGACCAAAACGAACCGCATCGGCACCGTACTTAGCAACCATCTCGGTTGGGTTCACAACGTTACCCTTCGACTTCGACATCTTTTTACCTTTGGCGTCTAGGACGAGACCATGAAGGTAGACATCTTTAAATGGCACTTTTCCTTCAGTATATAAGCCGAGCATAAGCATGCGACTAATCCAGATGAAAATAAGATCGCGACCAGTTTCCATTACCGAGTTAGGATAAAATTCTACCAAATAGTCACGGTCGACGCGCTCTTTATTGAGCGCTTTTAAGGTCGCATACGGCCACTGTCCAGATGAAAACCAAGTATCAAATGTGTCAGTATCATTGGCAATATCTGGATTGTCAGGCATTGCTCCAGCAACTGGAATACCCCACCAGTTCTGTCGGCAGATATTCCAATCTCGAAGACCCTTGAGCCAATCGAGTTGAATTTTTTTGTACTGCTCAGGATGAAAGGTAACTTCTCCTCGTTCAATCGCATCAATTGCTTTTGCAGCAAGTGGAGCAACTTTAACATACCACTGCGGCATAAGCATTGGCTCAATCGGCTGGTTTGAGCGGTAGCAGAGACCGATAGTATGGCGGTAGGTTGGATCAATTTTCTCGACCATGCCTAATTCCTGCATACGTTCACCTACTTTTACGCGCGCTTCAGCCACCTTCATACCGGCAAACTCGCCAGCAATTGGAAGCATCCGCCCATCAAGCCCAATAACCTTATTAATCGGCAAATTGTGACGTTGAGCGATCTCAAAATCGATTGGATCATGTGCTGGCGTAATTGTCATAGCGCCAGTACCAAATTCTGGCTTAATAGCTTCATCGGCAATAACCGTAAACTCAGCTTCTTCACCCGTTACTGTCATTGCTTTGAATGAAGTACCGACGTACTTTTTGTAGCGTTCATCTTCTGGGTGAACCACAATAGTCTTATCACCAAATTTTGTCTCAGGGCGTACTGTAGCAACTGTAATTGGTCCATACTTTAAATAATAAAGCGGTTCTTGGCGTTCTTCGTGCACTACTTCTAAATCTGAGTACGCGGTTTGATATTTAACACTGTAATTTACGATACGTTCGCCACGGTATACCAAACCGTCAGCAAACATACGTCGAAAGGTTTCGTATACCTGTTCAATAATAAGAGGATCGAGTGTAAATCGCTCGGTCGTCCAATCACAGGAAGCACCAAGCATGCGAACCTGATTTTCCATGGTCGCCTTATGCTCCATGGTAAAGGCATAGCACTCCTCGTAGAACTGCTCACGCGTCATCTGGAAGCGGGACCGTCCCTGCTTTTCCAAGAATTTCTCGAATACTGTCTGCGTCTCGATACCAGCATGATCAGATCCTGGCACCCATAACGTCCGGTCACCACGCATCCGATGCCAGCGCACCATAATGTCTTCGAGAGGGATCATTAAGGCGTGCCCAATGTGCAAATTACCATTCGCATTAGGCGGTGGCATGACAATTGAAAAAGCAGGTTTTGACTGATCGGTATGGGGTGAAAACGCACCGCTCTCCTCCCACATTTTGTATATGCGAGATTCGTGCTCAACGGCGACGTAGGCTTTTGGAAATTCTTGATTCATATATCTGGTATTGTAGCCGAAAAAAGCTCTACTTAAAAGGAGACAGGCGATAATACTCTCGCCTTTTCCAATTGGTTTGCTAGGATGCGGATATGAGCTCTCCCACTTCCCTCACCCTCTCTGGTTCATATAAAACTGACATGCCAGTAATTAGTTCACGTTTTACTCTGCTTGAGGATTTTCTGTCATTACTTCTTGAGCGGCAAGAGGCTGCTTTTGAACGCGTTGAAGCACGCTTTGATGCGATTGAAGCACGGCTTGATGCTATGGATGATCGTTTTGATGCGATAGACGCTCGACTAGATACCATGCAGGTGGAAATAACAGAAACTAAAAATGTAGTTCAAAAAGTAAGTCATAGACTAGAAAAGATTGAAATTGCAATGCCATTCATTATATCTAATCTCGAACTTCAGCAAGCTGCACTAACCAGCCTTCTCAAACAATACGGAATAATAATTCCTCAAAAATAGCCCCTCACCACTCAACCCCTACAGTATTTGCCCACAAATCTGCTAGGATACGAGTACATGGACCAGCTTTCTGCCTTCCTCCACACACCTGCCTGGGAACGTTTCCAGCGCGCAATTGACGCACCAGTACAACGGTACGCTGATGAGCTGTATATCCAGCATTCGATCCCCCGTGGGCACTACTGGCAATCTTCACGGTGTGCAATTTCTACCAAGTGGGAAATTCCTGATTTTGCCAAACAAGCTTGGTTTCTTCGTCTTGATCCCGACATGCAGACATCGTCTGAAAATCTTGAAAAGTACGCCAAAGATCACTCACTTCCCCTCTTGTCTACAACCGCCTTTCAGCCCCGCCAAACCTCGGTAGTTACCCTCGATGACGAAGAGACTGTTCTTTCGCGTATGAAAGCCAAGTTTCGCTACAACATGCGCGTCGCCGAAAAACATGAAGTTATAATAGAACTTCATCATACTAATGTTCTTGAGCAATACCCCCGCTTTTGGAAGCTCCTTTCCGAAACCGCAGAACGACAAAATTTCCGTACCCACGGCAAAGCCTACTACGAAAGTATGATTCGTGAGCTTGAAAAAGATGGTATGGTCCACATGGGTATTTCAACAATCGATGGCGAAGACCTCGCCATAATTCTCGTAATTACCTGTGGAAATGTGGCAACCTACCTGCACAGTGCTTCTTCGCTCGTACGGCGTGAAACCAAATCACTCAATCTCCTCCACTGGAATATGATTAAGTGGGCAATGGAAAATGGTATTACATTATATGATCTCTGGGGCACCCACGCTGTTCAAGATGAAAACGGTGAATGGAACGAGATAAAGGACCATGCCTCAGCCGGCACTACCTACTTTAAACTTGGGTTTGGCGGAACAATTCACGAGTACCCTGGCACGTATGATCTTGTCTTACGCAAAATTCCCTATACACTCTACACAAAGGTCCGGGCAATCCGCAGTCGTAAACGCGCATTCCAATGAACCCGATCAAGAGTCTCAAAAAGCGTCTTCGTGGCCATGTGAGCCGCAAACAACTCAACGCTTTTCACTTAGCTGGTGCAGTTGCAGCTAATATCAAGTACCGTTTTCCAGCTCGAAAGATGCTGGTTATTGGCGTTACAGGTACAAAAGGCAAGACAACCACTTGTTACTACATTGCTTCAATTCTCGAAGAAGCCGGTTACAAAGTTGCCATGGCTACCACTGTGAATTTTCAAATTGGTGAGAAAAAGTGGATAAATGATCTGAATAAAACAGTTCTTCCTCCCGATCAACTCTTCGACTTTTTCCGTCAAGCCAACGATGCCCGGTGTGACATTATGGTTATGGAAGTCACTTCACATTCTATTGAACAACAGCGTATCTGGGGAATACCGTTTCGCTACGTCGGCTTCACCAACCTAAGTCACGATCACCTTGATTACCACGGCACAATGGATGCCTATCGCGATGTAAAACTACGTCTCTTTCAAAAGAAGAGTCCCAAAGCATGTGCCAGTAACGCCGATGATCCTGTTGGAAGATACTTTTTGGAACACACTAAAATTCAACGCCGCTGGAGTTATAGCACCGAGTCAGCTGACATGCCGATCAATGCCACAGATCATCTTTGGGCTGACAAGATTTCTGCCAATTCTTCTGGTGCAAGTTTCACGTTGCGCACATTAAACGAAGAAGGCCGAGTTGTTCTCCAATTACCAGGCCGTTTTAATATTGAGAACGCCCTGTGTGCTGCCGCACTTTGTATGAACCTCAATCTACGACTCGGTACTGTTATTGCAGGACTTGAAAAAGTTGACCGCGTACCCGGCCGTCTTGAGCGCATTGAAACACGCAAAGGCTTCTCAGTTTTGATCGACTACGCGCACACGCCTGATTCTCTCGAAAAACTCTACAGCACCCTCCGCCCAGATATCCGTGGCCGCATGATTGCAGTTTTAGGTGCTACCGGCGACCGAGACAAAACCAAGCGCCCAATTATGGGTGCGCTGGCCGCCCGTTTTTGCGACTATGTCATTCTTACCGATGAAGAACCATACACCGAAAACCCTCAAACGATTATTGATGAAATTGCACGTGGAGTTCCGCGTGGCCGTACTCTTTTCAAAGCTAATAAACCAGATACGACCAAGCGCATTTTCAAAGATGAAAATGAAACCGGCGAAGGCGTCTGGTGGTGGCGCATGCTCGATCGCAAAGCAGCTATCGACTATGCAATCAGCCTTGGGAAAATGGATGATATCATTCTTGTTACCGGCATGGGAGCTCAAAAGTTCAAGATGGTGAATGATGAAAAATCTCTTTGGGACGAACGTGCAATTATTGAAGAAATTCTGCACAGCCGAAAACTACTCGACTAGCTATATATAATGGCAAATTCTACCCTTCTTATCGTTGATGGAAATGGCCTGTTCTACCGCGCCTATCACGCGTTTCCTAAGGATCTCACCACACCAAAAGGTGAGTATATTGGTGCAGTGTATGGGTTTACCCGTATCTTTCTGAGTACCATCAAAACTCTGAAACCAACTCACGTAGCCGTGGCGTTCGATTTAAAGGGTGATACATTTCGCCATACCCAATATCCGCTCTATAAAGCGACACGCGATAAAATGCCCGAGGATTTGGCCGCACAGATTCCCCGAATGTGGGAAATCGCCCAAAAAATGGAAGCCCCGATTTACAGTGCTGAAACCTTTGAAGCTGACGACTGTATCGGCACAGTTGCAGCTCAGGTAGTAAAAAATGATCCTGATACAAGAGTTGTTATTCTTTCGGGTGATCAAGATTTGATTCAACTCGTGAACGATCGAGTTTCAATGTACGCGCCAGGCATTTCACCGAAGAAGCCGACAATGTACACACCTGAAAAAGTTCAGGAAAAGTACCAGTTTGAGCCCCGTCAGATGATCGATTATAAGTCTCTCCGTGGCGACCCATCGGACAACATTCCGGGTGTTAAAGGAGTTGGTGAAGTTACTGCTACCCAGCTTATCCAGACGTATAAAAGTCTTGATGGTCTGTACGAAGCTGTACATTCAGGCAATACCGAAGGTATTAAACCAGGTATTCTCGCAAAGCTCATCGGGCACGAAGCAGACGCGCGACTTTCATACAAGCTCGCAACAATTTGTACCGAAGTTCCGATTTCAATTGATCTCGATGCCTGCCGTTTGGAATTGCAACATCCAGAACATTTGGTTGGATTATTCCAAGAACTTGGGTTCAAGAGTTTACTAACTGAACTTCCCACCAATCACCGAATTTCGGCCGAAGCTCACGATGTATTTTCTAACGCCGAATCCGAGACTCCTGCTGAAGAAGTCTACAAAAGTCGTAGCGAAGAAATAGACGACCAGCTTGCGCCAATCCTACGTGAAATGGAAGCTACAGGTGTAAAAGTAGACCTTGCCTACCTGAAAAATCTTGAAAACGAGTACACTACTGAGATTACTTCATTAATCACACAACTTCATACAATGGCTGGTGAGGAATTTAATCCTGACTCTCCTCAGCAAGTTGCCCACGTTTTGTACGAGGTTTTGAATATTCCAACGACCAACATCCGCAAAGGTAAACTTGGCTTCACAACCGATGCTGCCACCCTAGCTGATCTTGCTCCCGACTACCCAATTTGTGCCCTACTTCTCACCTATCGCGAGCTGACTAAATTACAGAATACCTATATTAAACCTCTGCAAGAATTGGGTGATGAGAACGATCGGATTCATACGTCCTATGCTCCGGATACTGCTACTGGACGTGTTTCTTCCCGCAATCCAAACTTGCAAAATATTCCAGTTAAAACTGAGCAAGGCCGCCGCATTCGTCGCGCCTTTATTCCTGAAGATGGCTACACGTTTGTAGCCGCCGATTACTCTCAGATGGAATTACGGGTTGCTGCCCATTTGTCTCGTGACCCTGCGCTTATTGCAGCCTTTAAAGCTGGTGGTGATTTTCACGCCGAAACCGCAGCTAAAATGGGCGTGGATCGGCGTACCGCAAAAGTAATTAACTTTTCGATTTTATACGGCAAAGGAGCCTTCGGCTTTTCCCAAGATCTTGGAATTAGCATGAGTGAAGCGCGCGATTACATTGATCAGTATTTCAAAACATTTCCCCAACTGAAAAAGTTCCTCGATCAAACTGTTGAATCAACCAAAAAGCTAGGCTACGCCGAAACACTGTATGGGCGCCGCAGATATCTACCAGAAATCATTTCAGGAAATTATCTCCAGCGTAGCGCTGCTGAACGTGAAGCATTGAACTTGCCAATTCAGGGTACACAGGCTGATATTCTCAAAGATGCAATGTGTCATTTAGCCGGCGCACTGAAAAATACTGGCATTCGCATGATTCTCACAGTGCATGATGAACTTGTTCTCGAAGTCCCCGATGCAAAAGTGAACGAAGCATGTCAAATTCTTGAAAAAGAAATGACCGGCGTAATCGAGTTACTTGTACCAATTAAAGTTGAGGTGAAGACTGGTAAAAACTGGTCAGATACCAAATAGTACTTCCATCGCACTGTCCTCAACACAAAAATGTGTTTGCGGAGGTGCTCAATAAGTACTATTTGTGACCACCTAATGCGAATTCGAGGCGGCGAGCAAACGCCTCAGGCAACGGACGAACAGGATACGACGACAGCGTATTCACTTCCTGTTGCGTAATCTGCATCCACCAGGTACTTTCTTCACTCATCTCATTAAGCGAAGTGTGAAGCGTAAAGACAAAATCTTGGCCATGGTACTCAGTATGCAACGAACGGAACAGGGTTCGCATTAGTCGAGCAATATCTTGCCGTTCATCCTTACTAATCTTTTCAAAAGTTGGCTGAGTACGTTTTGGCAAAAACCAGACTTCTTTTTCAAACAATGGCGCAGAGGGCACATACAAATCACCAGCGTCATTATTAAGAATAATAAACGCACGCTCTTTTGCGCGGAGTTTTGCAACTAATTCTGTCTGCAACACAACTTGCGAACCAGCAATTGGATGACTTGTGGAAATCAAATCCCCTACACGCAAATACGCGGGACCAGCAGTGCGCTGCATAGCTGTGGAAAAACTAAATTTTACAAAGTGAACGTATGGGTTCTGGTACACCTGCATAATGCGTTGCTGAATCAACATGAGCCAAGCATCCCACTCCCGTATTTCCCATTCAGACAAGGAAAACTCACCCGTATAGAGCATTGTTTCTGCTTCACCCACTGGCGGCTGACTCTGGTACAGCAAATCATCTGCAACCTGAGCTCGCTTTTCAGGAGGATCCATAATAAACGGCTGACGCGGGATGGTTGCCGCAACAAAGTGCTGAGTTTTACCAATATCAAGCAAGTGACGATCGGTTATATCAATGTCAGTTAAGCTGTGCGCGCCAAGAAGCACCCACTGATTGAAGACCGGATTGTAGCGGTATATGTTCATAGTAATCTTAACTCATGATACGGCAGTCGGGTGGCATTGCACAAGGAGCCACTCTCTGGTAGAATTGCTCTGATCTTCACTTATTTAGTTCGTACAAAAAATGCCTGTACTCAAATCATCCAAACGCTCACTTCGCACCGCAAAACGCCGTCACGAGGAAAATCTCGTCACGAAAGAACTCTACAAAAAAGCTGTTAAAGGAGCCAAAAAAGCTCTTCAAACTGGTGCTGAAGGTATGAATGATCTGTTCAGCAAAGCTCAGAGCGCGCTTGATCGTGCTGCAAAAAAGCACACCATTCACCCAAACAAGGCTGCTCGTCTTAAGTCTCGCATGGCTAAGCAAGCATCTGGTATCGTAGCTGCTCCTGAAAAGAAGCGCACAACTGCTAAGAAAGCTGCTCCAAAGAAGACTGCTGCTAAAAAGACACCTTCAAAGAAGAAGTAAGTTCTGCAGAAGATTGCCCCGCTCCGGCGGGGCTTTTTTGTGCTCTCATAATTGACTATCAAAACATTTTTTGTTAGGTTTCAGGTAGCTCAGTAAGCTAAGGAGGCTGAACTTGCTACGAGATGAAAATCACAGAAAACGGCCGATTATCTGTCGGCTTTTTGCACAAGACCGTTATGTTGATGATGTTCCTTCAGAGAACGGATTCTCCATGACTATGGATGGGGAAGCAATTTGGGTAAGTTGTAAACCCAATATCACTTACCCAACGGTAATCCAAACTGATCTCCCATGCTTCCAAAGCAAAGGGAAACCTGCACATGTTTCAGACAACGATTTTGACGCCGATTATCAATACGCAAAGGCACAAATCAATGAATGGAAGGAGTATTTAATCCAGGTAACACTCGTTGCACTATCATTCTACAACGAGGTTCAACAATCTAGTTGGAAAACCAAGTACAAACTCCAAGTAAATGCGAAACGTGTTACTGTGACACTTTCCGCCGACCGGGAAACGCAGACTATCGAACTCCCTGCACTCATTCTTGACACGTCTACCGTGCTAAAAATCACCACAAGTGCAAAATTAAATGGTCAGCACTTGATGCAACAACTCAGAAAAGAAGCAGGAATGATCTAGTCATGTCAACGACCAAACTCCGCCCAGCTAGGCGGAGTTACTTATTTTATTGCATATTGTTCACATTGAGTTGTATGATAGTGTCATATGTATCGCGAACGACTCACCATCACGCTCGACAGCGAACTTCTCTCTGCAGTTGATGCAACTGTAGACCACTCACAGTTGCGCAATCGCTCCCACGCAATAGAGCATGCCCTTCGAGAAGGACTCGCTTTGCACGAACTCACCACTGCAATTATTTCGATCTCAGGAAACAGCACAGAAAAACTTCCTGAACTCACTACTCTCCTTGAACATCTGCCCATTTTGTCATACCTTGTAATTGCAACCAGTAACGATCTGACTGCTCAGGATGCTGTCCGAAGCATTATTTCCCTCACCCACAAACACGCCGAAACAATTCCGGGTGATTTTGGCACTGGCGCCGCTCTCCTCCTCAACAAAGCCCGTCTTACTACTCCGTTCCTATACATCCAACTTTCACCAAAATTAAGTCTTCCAACCAGTCTTGCTGCCCCATATATTGCGCACCGACGAGGTACTTCACTGGTCACCCACTTAATAAGACCAGTTTCCCAAGACAGTTTTGTACAAACTGGAATTTCTCTATTTAACCCTGAAGCAATCGAGTACATCCCGGCCGGACTTGCTTCATTAGAGGAAACCACCTTCCCGGCCCTCCTTAAAGCAGGTAAAATAGGCACATATGTCACACAGTAACCGCTACATCATCATTATTGCTGGAGGTGCTGGCACTCGCCTTTGGCCTCTCAGTCGTTCCGATAGTCCAAAACAGTTCCAAAAACTGGCTGGCGAAGACACTCTGATCCAACACATGGCCAAGCTTGCTGAGCAAGTTGTTCCCGCCGATCACATTTGTGTTATGACCGTCGACCGCTTTGCTGAAACTGTACATGAGCAACTGCCAAATATTCCTAAAGAGAATATCTTTACTGAACCTGCTCGGCGCGATAATGGCCCTGCTATTGCCCTGGCCATGCTCCACATGGCGCACCGTGATCCTGACGCCACAGTTGCTTTTATCTGGTCCGATCAGCTTATCCAAAATCCTGCAGTATTTGGTGATACGCTCAGCGCAGCTCTAACCGCAGCTGAAAAATATCCTGAACATACTGTTCTCTGTGGTGCTAAGCCAACTTCACCTGAAACCGGCTTTGGCTACATTCAAATGGGTAAGGAACTTACTCAGTACAATGATGTTCCAGTCTTTGAAGCCAAACGTTTTATCGAAAAACCAAACTACGCCACCGCCCTCGAATTTGTCCGCTCTTGGGAGTACCTCTGGAATATGGGCTATCACGCAGTGCGCGTACAAACGTTTCTCAAACATCTTTTGGCAGTAAATCCTGAACTTGAAAATGTCATAACCCGTCTGCGCACAGCTGTTGAAACAGGCAGTGCAGCTGAAATTGCCACAGCGTATGAGGAAATGCCAAAAATCTCAATCGACTTCTTATACACCCAAAAGCAAAAGGATATTCTCGTTGTACCGGCTGATATGGGTTGGAGCGATGTCGGTAACTGGAACATTCTGCACGATGTAATGAAAAGAGGCAACGAAAGCCTGGTAACGCGCGGACCGGTGCAAACCGTAAACAGTACCGACAGCCTCGTTATCGCTAAAGATCGCCTAATCGCCACAGTTGGTATTAAAAATCTCATCATTGTTGATACTGGCGACACCATTCTTATTATGAACAAAGATGCGGCTCAAGAATTAAAAACTCTGAACGCACAAATTGCTGAAACTAACCCGGAGCTCTTATGAGTATTTTCGACCCCTACATCTTCCGTGCCTACGATATGCGCGGCACGTATCCGACCCAGATGACCGAAGCGGCGGCATATGCGGCGGGTCAGGCCTTCGTGCACGTCATGAAGGCTAAGAATGTAGTAGTTGGTCGCGATGTACGTCTGAGCGGACCATCTATTGCAGAAGCCCTCATGCAGGGTGTTGTCGATGCAGGGGCAAACGTTATTAACGTCGGTGTAATTTCCACCGAAATGCTCTACTACGCGGCGGCTAAACTTGATTGTGACGGTGGAATGAGCGTCACTGCTTCGCACCTTCCTGGTCAGTGGAACGGAATTAAGTTCATCGAAAAAGGTGCAATTCCATTAGCACGTGACGGCAAGCTCGGTGAGATCTACGATTTCATCAACGCAGGCCACAAGATCTCTGAATTTGAAAAAGGTACTATCCGAGAAGAGAACATTATTGATGGCTACGCCGAGTTAATGCAGACCTTTATTGCAAAGGACATGCCTCACCTCAAAATCGTTGGCAATGCTAGCTTTGGTGCCAACGGCAAGCTGGTTGACGCAGTTCTGAAGGGAACCGACGTCGAAATGATTAAAATCAACTGGAATGAAGACGGTCACTTTCCAAAAGGTGCTCCCGATCCCCTTCTACCGGTAAACCAGGTTGAAATTTGTGATCGCATTGTTTCCGAGAGTGCCCACTTTGGTGTTGCCTGGGATGCTGACGCTGACCGCGCTTTCTTCTACGACGAGAAAGGCCGCTTCTTCAATGGGTACTATATCACCGCCCTCCTGATTAAATACTTCCTCCAAAAAGAGCATGGTGCCAATGTTATCGGTGAACGTCGTCTGATTTGGGCCAACCAAGCCGCAGCTAAAAATGGTGGCGGACAATTGGTCTTTAGCCAGACTGGTCACGGGTATATCAAGATGGCCATGCGCGAAAATAACGCCATTTTCGGTGGCGAGATGAGTGGTCACTTCTATTACCGAGACTACTTTTACTGTGACTCAGGTATGGTGACCTTCCTTGCAATCATGAGCGTGTTCGCTGAAGAAATTAAAAACGGCGGCACAGTTTCTGGATTACTTGATGCCTACCTGAGCGAGTACCCAACCTCCCGCCAAGAATTTAATTACATCACACCAAAAGCTGAGGAAATTATGAAGGCGGCTTCCGAGAAGTACGCTGATGCTGAGCAAAATCACCTCGATGGCTTAACAGTTGATTATCCACACTTCCACATCAACTTACGTATGTCGAGTAATGAGCCGGTACTCCGCCTCAATTACGAAGCACATACCCAAGAAGATTTGGCTACATACGGCAAAGAAATTGAAGATTTTATTACTAGCTTTGGGGCAACATTAAGGGACGATACTCATGCCTAAACAAAAAACTGCGCTCGCGTTTGATATCGGCGGTACCAAAATCGCCTGGGGAATTGTTACAGAAGAGGGCGAAGTTACCAAACATGGTCGTGTTGAAACTCCACACGAAAAAGATGAGTTTCTCGCTGCCATAGATAAGATTGTCCGTGCTCATCCAGCTGATGCAGTCGGTATTGGCATGGCGGGAACATTTGATTCTAACCACAAAACGCTTTTAGTTTCACCAAATGCACCCGGATTGCGTGATATTCCCCTCCATGACTTTGTAACTGAACTGGCCAATGTTCCTGTAGCACTGGACAACGATGCCCGCTGTGCTCTAATTGGTGAAGTGTGGAAGGGTGGCGCACAAGATACCAGTAGCGCTGTTTTAATTACACTTGGCACCGGAGTTGGTGGCGCAGTAATGCAACGCCAGATTGTATTGTCACACCCGAATGATATTTCTCAAGAAATTAGTCACATTGTTGCCGATACAAGTGACCTGTTCCCTGCAATTTCGGGCCGCGGAACCATTGAAGCAATGATCGGTGGACGCAACTTGGAAAAACGCTTTGAATGTTCACTAGCTGAACTTTCTACAGCTGCTCGTAAACATGACAAAGACGCATTGGAGATTTGGGATATTATAGCCTACTACTTTTCCGAGTGCGTACAAGCAATTTATAGTACCTATAGTTGTAAATTGATTTTAGTTGGTGGACGTGGCGCGCACGATTTAGAATTCTATATGGAGGGTGAGATGCCGTGCCCGATTGCTGCCGCCACACTTGGTGAACAGGCTGCACTAGTTGGTGCTGCTCGCCTTGCATTTGATGCGATTGAGAATGTTGAGGCTGAGGTTGCTCGTGGGTGGGACGAGTAGCCTAGACGTAGTCTGTTAGTTTTGGTATATTCGGTCTGCTCGACTGTGTAGTTGTGCGTATTTTTTAGTAGAGGTGGCGTGATATTGTTTCGCAATAGTATCGCCGCATTCGGAACTAACTCAAGCAAGCCTGCGCTATATCGCTTCGCGATATTATCGCCGCACTCGCCATAAATACGAAAGTAAACTTTCGTATTTCGGCTCACTTGGCGCTATCGTCTAGAGGCCTAGGACATCTGGTTCTCATCCAGAAAATCACGGGTTCAAATCCCGTTGGCGCTACCATAGAAAAAGAGGCTATTATAGCCTCTTTTTCTATGTCTAGTTCAGAGAGGGATTTGAACGGGAAAGGGGTCGGGAAAACGGAAGTTTTCCCGTAGCGGAAGGCAAGTAACGAAGTTACCGATGGAAACCTGTGAATGTTCTAGGAGAACATTCACTTACCGTGTGCAAGCTTGCCACACATTGCCGGGGGCAATGTGAATAATCAAATCCCGTTGGCGCTACCAAAAGGAAAACTCCGCCGTAGAGCAGGGTTTTCCTTTTGTGGTGTTGCACGATAAAAGAAAGCGCTAAAGTGCAATTAAGCACTGCATTTTTCAGGCTGAATTAGTGACACGCAGCGCACCTTTTGCTATAGTCCGCTTAGCACCTCGACCAACTTGCGGTGTGCACATTGTCAAGCTGAGGGTGGTTCGCAGTATTTGCATGCAACAATCCCTGGCAATAACATCTCACTCAAGAGAAATAGTTTAAAACTAATTGGTACTTCACCGATTAGAAGAGGCAGGGATATCAGCTTTTTGTAGGTGTGAGACATTTCACACTGACGTCTTTTAGGAGAACCATGACACCAAATTATCCACCAACTTTTCGTGACGCCCTTGCAGGCCTCGACGGAAAGGTAACTTCCGTATTCGTCAAGGGATTTTCAGAGAGCCCTCTCGCCATTCTTATCGGAGCTCCTGTATTAAACGCCAGCGGCTGGGAAAAAACACTCCTCGATCTCCGTTTTGACGGCAGTACTGTTTGCTGGACTGTAGATCAAGGAACTATTCGAGAACTTGTCGCTAACAAAGTCGTCGACTTGGTAATCGTCACGGATTCCGTTGATGGTCAGACATTCTTAGCAAAGCTCGCAGAACTCGCAGCACTCGCGGTGCCAAAAACCAAGATCGTGTTCAGGAAATCTGGAGAACTTTCTATGGAAGAAATTGCAAACCTAATCATGCATGATTATCTGCAATGCTAATCATTGACAGGCTGGAACCGAAAGTTTCAGCTTGCCAAAAAAACCAGAGATATCAATAGTTTGATGATTCTGGTTTTTTTGGACAACTTCATGATGATTCACGGCAAAGACACAAAAAGAGATTCACCTAACGGACCAAGTCTAATCTAGACCTGTCGTCTGCGTACTTTTTACGCAAGTAAGGAAGCATTTTTTGCTTAAATTCTGCACTATGCATAAGTTTCATTGCGTCACTGTCTGCCACTGAAATTGGCCCCTCCTTAAACCGCTCATCCATTTTTTCTTTGTCAGTAAGGTATTCTTTTTCATACGCATCTGGATCTGAAACATACCTCACATACTCTAGGGCAAATGCCTGTTTGTCATTCTCAATAGTAGTATCTGCATTGTGTAGAAAATTATTGAGTGCCCCATCAAACCGCTGTGTATAAGAAGGGTGTATATCCAAATTCTTTTCAATAAACTTTCCAACTACCGTAGTAGCCATAGTATCACTCATCCCCAATGCTTCAGCAGTATTTGGCTTCCGAGGGTACGAATCATGCTGCGTAGTAAATGGGTAGGTAATGGAACCGTTTAACAGCACATCTGATCCAACACCAAGCGTATCTTTAAGATCAATGCCTTGTACTTCCGGATGACGCTCGAGCCAATGTGCGATGACTATTTCCTGGTTATCAGTAAGCGCAGTAGTAAGCTCAGTAGTCACTTTACCGGATGTCATGGTACGGGCATACTGCACTTGTTCTGCATGCTTTTTTGCCGTGTCTTCGTACACACTGAAACCTCCAGCCAATACAAGTAATGCCAAGGCACGAAGACCCCACTTTTGTATTAATGGATGGATTTGACTTAACGTATCACGCAAACGAAACTCTTCCTCTGCTTGCTGTGGCACGTCAGCATGTATTACTGCTGCAACATCCTCCAATTCAGACGCCGATAGAGGGTCCTGCTTCACAGCTGCCAATAACTCAGAGGAAGCATTTTCTGTAAGGACCTCAAGATCGATAAGATGCTTTTCGTCACCTCGTTCAACGATTTCACTATGTGTATACTGAATATCTTCAGGTCTCATATGCAATTAGTATAAAGCACTTTTAAATGAATACCCAATCACTTAAATCCCTGAATGGTATCGTGCAAAACGATATAAACTCTTCTATTAACACCACACTCGTGCTAATATCTACCCAATGAAACTTCATCAACTAACCAGCTATTATTACGCCCTAACCCTCTCTCAAGAAGGCTAGTCTTCGCGTACTATTTCGCCAAGCACACACTGAGCCTTCCGGGCTCATTTTTAGTATCAAATTAATTAGTAATTACACATATATGAAAACAGCAGGAATTATCGGAGGACTCGGACCAGAAACAACCGCCGAGTTCTACATGGAAATCAATTTTGCCTGTCAGCAGCTTAATACAAAAAATCGGCCACCAATGCTCATCTGGAACGTTCCCCTTATTTACCAGATTGAGCAGGATCTTTTGACCAAAAATACAGGTCAGGAACGCTACATTCCATTCCTTATTGAAGCCGCAACTCGCCTCGAAAAAGGCGGAGCTGACTTTTTGGTAATGCCGTGCAATACCTTGCACATTTTTATGAATGAAATCCGAAACTCGGTTAAGATTCCCGTCTTAAGTGTGGTAGAAGAAACAGCAACCTTTCTGGGCAGCAAAAAGATTGATGAAGTTGGACTCTTGGGCACCTCAACTACGGTAAGCCAAAATTTGTACGAATCCGACCTAGCAAAGCACGGAATTATTCAACGTATTCCTGATGGATTTGCCCAGGCGAAAATCAGTAAAATGATCAGCAACCTCTTTTCTGACTCCGCCTACCTTTGGGCAGTATGGCTGGTATCGCGGAGATGC
>CAILIB010000046.1 GCA_903834195.1 uncultured Candidatus Berkelbacteria bacterium
GTGGTGTACCGACTGTCGTCCCGACGTCCTAAAAACGCGAACACTTAATAATTTATATACAGCAGTCAACAAATACATTCGATTGCCACTTGACCTCATTATTTCCTTTTAAGTAGTCTTGGAGCAATTTATAATTTATCAATTTCGAACGTAAATCCAAATCCGAGTAAGAAATATTGGGCCCATCTTCAAACTGCACGGCTAGTGCTGATGGCGAGTTGGAAACATGTTTTTGAAATAAGCCAACTAAAGAATCCATTTCGTAGGAAGAAGATTACTAAGAGAAGAGTATAGATAAATATTATGATGAAAAGATAATAATTAAGAATAATAACTAACTAATATTTCGTTCTGCTGAGTGGTGTTGTTGGAATTAACTAGTCCTTAATAAATAAAAAGAGATATTTTAATTTTCTTTTAGATCAGATCAAAATTTTATAAGAAATGGATTCTTTATTAGTTGGCTTATTTCAAAAACATGTTTCCAACTCGCCATCAGCACTAGCCGTGCAGTTTGAAGATGGGCCCAACATTTCTTACTCGGATTTGGATTTACTTTCGAAATTGATAAATGATAAATTGCTCCAAGACTACTTAAAAGGAAATAATGAGGTCAAGTGGCAATCGAATGTATTTGTTGACTGCTGTATATAAATTATTAAGTGTTCGCGTTTTTAGGACGTCGGGACGACAGTCGGTACACCACTTGTGGCGGTTATGATGAAGAGAAACATAGGCTTTATTGTGACAATTTTTGGAATTCTGAAAGCTGGAGCTGCATATGTTCCTGTGGATCCAGCATTTCCTCCTGATCGACAGTCGTATATGTTTTCACACTCACAATGCCAACTCCTTATCGCAGATAAAGAGTCGTTCACTTTTGCCACCGAGCTTGGTGCTCAGCTTCCTTCTGAATATATAATTGTCGATAGTACAACAGGAACTATAGAGTATTGCCAACAAGCCTCTGTCACCTCAGAAACCATTGCGACCATTTACGATACAGATCTTGCCAATGAAGATAAGCTTGCTTATGTGCTATACACTTCTGGCTCCACTGGAAAACCCAAGGGAGTGATGGTGAAACAAGCTGGTGTGGTGAATATTGTAACATGGTTCGCAGACGAGATGAAAGTGGGTGCCGGCAGTGTCGTCATGGGGCTGACCACTTTCTGCTTCGATATATCGGTGCTGGAAATATTTTTGCCTCTGACACGCGGCGGTCTGCTCATTCTAGCTGATAGCGCCACCCAGAAGAATCCTTTTCGGCTCGTCGATATAATGACTGCGACAGGCGTGAACGTCTTCCAAGCCACCCCTACGACGTATGAGATGATGTTGGCCAGTGGTTGGTCGGGAAATGACACAATCGATTTCTTAGTCGGCGGGGAAGCATTCCGTCCGAGTCTACTATCCATCGCAGACAACTGTCGCAGCTTTCGCAATGTGTATGGCCCCACCGAGACGACCATTTGGTCTCTGTCCTACACTGTTCCTGCTGGACAATCTGCCAAGGTGAAGAGCGGCGCAGCAGTAGTGATTCCCATCGGCTGCGCCATCAGCAGGACAGACTTGTATGTCGTCGCAGAGGAGTTGCCAGTTCGCGAAATGCCGTACGGGGCGGAGGGCGAGCTGTGGATCGGAGGCATCGGGGTGGCGAAGGGTTATCTGCATCGACCAGATCTGACGGTCGAGAAGTTTCTCTCGAATCCGTTCGGCAGCGGTGTGGTGTATCGCACGGGCGATATCGTGAAGCAGCTGGAAGGAGGGGAGTATGTGTTTGTGCGTCGCATGGACGACCAAGTGAAGATTGACGGCTTCCGCATAGAGCTAGCTGAAATAGAAGCTGTGTACAGCCAGCACGACGCCGTCGAGCAAGCGGTCGCTCTAGTGCGCAGCAACAAGATCATCATCTACCTGAAGCTCAACAAGGACCAGATACCCGCCCCGGTGGATGTGGAGAGGTTGCTGGAGGACATCCGCAGCCGCAGTGCCAAGTCCCTCACCTACTACATGGTGCCGAAGTACGCCGTCGTTGTGACCGAGTTTCCTCAGACGGCGAACGGGAAGATCGACAAGAAGGCTTTACCTGATCCTCCAGAAC